>NZEU01000050.1 GCA_002689135.1 Porticoccaceae bacterium | reverse complement strand
TTAAACCCAAGCCGCTTTCGTAACTGAAGTTTCGATGTGATGATTCCTACAGTTGCACCGAAGTGCACTATCGGGCCATATTGTCCGACCGATGCTCCTCCACTGACCGAGGCGAATGCCGCAAAGGTTGATGCAAGCCCCTGTTTAATATTAAATGGCACATTGAGTTGGTGCACTGAGTACATGGAGTCAGCAGGGCCAGCCCACTTCGCAATACCAAAAGACTTTTTGATCAAAACAACAGCGGCTGCCGCTGCCCACAAAAACAGAAGACTTGAAAAGGAAATAGTCTGGTTGCCGATAGTAGCGGTCAAAAAATCTATGCTCTCACGCTGCTGCCCAAACCATTGGACGCTTGAAACAAATAGGTTCGATACAATTGCTAAACTTGCACCAATGAGCCCTCCTACAACAAAAACGATAAGTACTTCTAAAAAAGCTTCTTTTATTCGATTCACGGACGAACCTCTCTTATTAGGAAAGCATGACGTTCTAGATTACCTAGTAAGTGATTGGCGGTCAAAGGATGATTCGTAAGCTATTTTGTAGCCAAATTATTTTTGTAAGGTTTTTCAAAAAAAGTTGTAGTAGTTTGAATTATTGAAGACCCCGCTTATACTCATTAGAATGATCCCTTATCATTTATACTTACAGTAAGATAGTGCTTTCGCAAGGCTACATTATGCCAGCTTCCCGGCTCTTGTCACAGGTAACATGGTTGAGAGCTAAGGCATCGGAATTTCGTTGAGACGATTTAGTGCAGAATTTAAAGACAATTGTAGGGCAGAGTGCGGATATCAATGAGCTTCGTGCACTTATAAAAGTAGTTGGACCCAGTGACGCAACCGCTCTGATTTTGGGTGAGAGCGGCACGGGAAAGGAACTCGTGGCGCGTGCGCTTCATGACTGCTCGGAGCGTTCTGCTGAACCATTTATCCCAGTAAATTGTGGGGCAATTCCTCGTGAGTTGCTTGAGAGCGAATTGTTTGGCCATCGCAAGGGAGCCTTTACCGGTGCGATATCAGATCGGAAGGGAAGATTTGAACTAGCAAGTGGAGGTACTCTATTTCTGGACGAAATCGGTGATATGTCGATGGATCTGCAAGTAAAGTTGCTACGCGTATTGCAGGAACGCATAATTGATCCAGTAGGTACTACGCAGGGGTTGGCGATTGATGTTAGAGTTATTGCCGCCACACATAAAAACGTTGAGAATCTCATAGAAAAAGGCGAATTTCGTGAAGACCTTTTCTATCGACTAAATGTGATGCCTATAGAGATTAAGGCACTCCAGGAACGTAAAGAGGATATTTTGCCGCTTATCGAGCATTTTGCCGTGATGCATGCCAAGCGAAGATACAAACCTATAACATTTGCATCTTCGGCTATTGACTTGTTCATGAGATATAGTTGGCCCGGCAATGTGAGGGAACTCTCCAATCTTGTAAATCGTTATTCCGCGCTCTACCCTGGCCAAAATGTTGATTTCAGTAATGTCCCAGAAAGTATGCTTCCACCAGGTATTCGGCTGTTAGCAAATACTGAGCCAGGTGAAATTCCTTCAGTAGTTCACGTTTCAAGTGGCCAAAGCGCTTTTAATTTTGAAGAGCAGTCAGAGGCACATGCATCATTAGCGACGACAAATAATACAGCATCATCCAGTCCGGTAAAGGAGGAGCTCAACAACGGGAAAGTGTTTGACGAAACAGTTAACGTAATATCAATGGCTCAAAGTTGGGACTCTTTTCCAGAGCAAGGACTTCCTCTGAAGCAGCACATGGTGGATATAGAAAGAAGTCTCATACAGCAAGCTCTCGACAAGGCTGAAGGAAATGTTTCTAAAACCGCAAGGCTTTTAAATGTACAACGAACAACACTTATCGAGAAAATTAATAAATATGGCCTCTCAAGTGCGTAAATGTTTTTGAGTTAAAATTTTAGATTTAAGGTCCTCAAGAGCATAAAATAGTAACCAGACACTAATATTTCCTAGCTAGACTATTCTCTGACCTGTCAGATTGCCGACTCTTTTTGATTCTTGTCTACATAATTTCGACTTGCCGCTGGCGGATAACTGACAGTTTTTTGCCACTATTGGTATAAAATATTGAAAATAAACAACTTTTTAATCTGGCATACATATTGCTTAACAAGTGTTCAAGCGACAAATTTTTTTAAAACAAGCAGAGAAGGTACAAAAGTGGCAAATACCAATAACATACCGATGTTGTGGATAGACCCAGTCGATAAGCTCAACGATCAAGTTCGACAAGCCTTTGTAGATAAGGGTTTTGATTTGCGGATCGGTGACTCGTTAGACATAGAGGATGACGCGTTTACCTCGGCTGAAATTGTAGTAGTGAGACTTTCAAAGTGCGCCACAGCATTGAAGGAGCTTCAAATGAAGCTGGTTTCGTTGGGCTCGCCCGCTCAGGTCATAACCCGAGTTGCTCGAGATCTTTTTGAACTTGGTATTGAAGCTGTCCGTCAAGGAGCGCTGACTGCAGTTCCGTCTGAACAGCTAGCTCCCGCTGAATGGCGTCACATTGTTGATACTAATGTCTCTGAGCCAAAGACAGATACTAGCGCCTACGTTTTTGCTGACCCGGTAAGCCGAAATTTGTTGGCGCTGGCTGAAAGGGTTGCGAGAGTAGATGTAACAGTGCTACTCACTGGTCCAACTGGCGCGGGCAAAGAGGTACTTTCTCGGATTTTACATGATGCATCACCGCGCTTTGACCGACCTTTTGTCGCATTTAATTGTGCTGCGATGCCTGAAAATTTGATTGAGGATATGTTATTTGGGCACGAAAAAGGTTCTTTCACTGGCGCTAACAAAATTCAGCAAGGTTTGTTCGAGCAAGCTCAGGGCGGAACGATTTTTTTGGATGAGATCGGAGAAATGTCGTACAGCATGCAGGCGAAACTGCTAAGAATTCTTCAAGAAAGGTCTGTGGTTAGGCTTGGCGGTCAAAAGTCAATTGACCTTGATATTCGTATAATCGCAGCGACAAACAGAAATTTGAAACAAGCTATAGCTGAGCATCGATTTCGCGAAGATTTATACTTCAGACTTAGTGCTTTTAAGTTGTCATTGCCCCCATTAAGTGAAAGGCCTTTAGACATTCTTCCGCTGGCAGAGCAATTCGTTGCGCAACAAAACATGACTGGTCACCCTATTGTTATAAGTCCAGCGGCTCAGCATAGACTAGTTTCATATCCTTGGCCTGGAAATGTGCGGGAGTTACAGAACGTCATAGTTCGTGCACTGGTGCTATCCAACCAAAGATCAATCGAAATGGAACACCTCTTATTTGACGATTTGCATATCAACGACGAGTTTTCAGAGCCCGCATCGGAGTATGTTCCTCAGAGTGACCGTTCGCGTAATTGGACACAAGGTAGCCCAAATCACGGTATTTCCCGCCCTAAAGTAGCGGGTGTAAGCCAGGATAGCCCAATTTTATCACATTCTGGAGACCACAAAGTTTCAAATGTTCGTTCGGTACTAGACCACGCTGTGCAACAGAGCGAGCGTCAGGCTATCACCGAAGCGCTCCAGTCGTCTAGGAGTAGAGACGAGGCTGCGGAAAAGCTAGGTATAAGTCCAAGAACGCTTCGCCACAAGCTTCAAAAGCTTCGCGAGCAAGGTATTACTGTCACACGGGCATACGCACGATAAGGATATCCGTTCAATGAACCCAACTAACATAGGAAATATAGAGGCAGTCCTCGGTCAGATACGTAACTATCAGGCGGAGATAGAAGCTGGTTACAAGCCGAGTGCGGATGCCGCTAACATTGGGCTGGGTACCAAGCCAGACCCTAACCGTGTAAGTTTTCCGGAGGCGGTCAAGGGAGCTGTTCAGGCTGTAAATGGAGCTGCAATGAACTCTAAAGTGCTTAGACAAGCTTACGAGCACGGAGAAGACGTCCCGTTGACCGATGTGGTAATTGGGATGCAGAAGTCGTCGCTTGCTTTTGAAGCTACTTTGCAAATTCGAAACAAGGTCCTTAAAGCATATGAAGATATTCTTCATATGCCAGTCTAATATTTATTAAGTGAGTTGACATATGGCAACTGCAGCAGAACCCGGTACTGATTTGGTTGCCGATACACCCGATTCGGGGAATCCTGTGGTAGCAACCCAAGCAACACCTAAGCCGAACATGCTTCCGGTGGTTTCGTCAGAGGGCATTGCGTTACCAAATATTGCCGAAGTATTGGCGCAACCGGCGGTTCGCAAAGCCATGCCGGCGATAATTACTCTATTGACTATCGCAATTTTTCTTATAGCTTACTCAGTCACGAGAGAGCCACCGACAAGGTCTCTGTACCCAGGATTATCTGAAGCAGATCGGCAGACGGCATTTGACGCCCTCACCAGTGCGGAATTTTATGTCCGAATTGATGATCAAACTGGAGATCTTATCGTTCGTGACGAGCGTTATCATGAAGCGAGGATTTTTCTTGCGTCTCGCGGTCTCCCGCAAGAGGGTGCGGCCGGTGGTATGGGTTCTCTGAGTGAAGATGCATCGATGACAACCAGTCAGTTCATGGAGCAGGTACGTTATGTTTCTGCAATGGAACAAGAGCTGGCAAAAAGCGTTGCTCAGATATCTACGATACAGGCGGCTAGAGTTCATCTTGCAGCGCCAAAGCAAAGTGTGTTTGTGCGAAACAGAACGCCAGCCAAAGCCTCTGTGGTTGTGACCCCATTTCCAGGACGAATCATTTCAAATTCTCAAGTTGAAGCCATTATTCACATGGTATCCTCAAGCGTTCCATATCTTTCTGCCGATGATGTTGTGGTGGTGGATAAGAGAGGAAAACTATTGACTGATGCTAAGCGCTTCGCATCTATGCAACTCAATTCTTCTCAAATGGAACACAAAAATAGTATTGAAGAAACATATCGAAGTAGGATTGATGCTCTCTTATCATCGGTTGTGGGTGAGGAAAACGTCCGCTCCGAAGTTGATGTTACCATGGATTTCACAGAAACAGAGGCGACATTCGAAGAATTTGATAATAATCGTAATGGTCCCAAAGCTCGCTCGGAGATTCTCACTCAAGAAAACAATTCCACTATGGCCGCAATAGGGATTCCTGGTTCAATGAACAATACAAATCCGGGTTTGGCGTCCGGAGTTGTTGATGGTCAGCTCGGAGACGATCCGGTAGGAACAGATGGGTCTAGTAGTACGCGGCAGACCCGGAACTATGAGCTCGATCGAGCTGTTCGCCACGTCAAGATGCGTGGTGGTATGATTCAGAGGATATCTGTAGCAGTCATCATAAATGAGAGAGAAGTTGAAGCGCCTCCTCCAGCTGCACCTGTGCTAGCGGAGGGAGAAGAGGCTCCTGCTCAAGAAGTAGCTGTCGAGGCACCCGGGATGGTAATTGATCCCTACACAGACGCAGAGCTTGAGCGGTTCACCAATTTGGTAAAAGGCGTAGTTGGTTTTGATCAGGCCCGTGGCGATGTTGTAACGGTAGTCGCAGCTGCGTTTGAAAAGCCTGTTCCGATTGAAAACCTGGTCAAGTGGTATGAAAATGCCCAAGTTATGAGCACCGCCAGAAGTATGGGCGCTGCATTAACGTTTATAATTTTGCTATTTGTTGTTGTGCGTCCAGTATTAAAATCATATCTGCCTCAAGTGGAGACCGTGGAAGAGACCAAGGCCGTAAGGCGGCAGGACGGAGAGTTAACGGAAGAAGAGCTGGCGATGATTCAGGAGGAGGAGCCTGAGTCCCTCGACGATATTAAAGCAAAGCTCAAGCCTAAGAAGTCGACAATTTCTGCCGACATGTTAGACACTGCCAACAGCTATGATGATAAAGTTGCGCTTGTGCGATACCTAGTAGCTGAAGATGCTGGTCGGGTGGCTAATGTGATTCGCAAAATGATAAAGGTCGGATAACAAGTTTTGGGAGATATAAAAAATGGCTGATGCAGCGGTCGCAGAAGAAAATGCCGAAGGTGGGATGTCTCAAAAAGTTAAGGAAGAACTTGAAGTACTGACCAATACCGAGCGAGCGGCAGTAATAACACTGTTGCTGGGGGAACAGCAAGCGGCAGATATAATACGATTTCTTAATCCTAGAGAGGTGCAAGCCCTGGGTGCGGCAATGGTCAGTGTTGCTGATCTTTCGCAAGAGACCGTCAACTTCGTTCTTGACGATTTCGTCGTCACGATCAAGGCGCAGACTAATCTTGGGTTAGGTAATAATGATTATGTCGAAAATGTCTTGAAGCGGGCACTAGGCGATGATAAGGCGGCCACTGTGTTAGGTAGAATTTTACCTGGAGCTTCTAGTAAGGGTTTGGAGATTTTGCGTTGGATGGATGCACGTTCTATTGGAGAGATGATTCGCGAGGAACATCCCCAAGTTGTCGCGATAATCCTATCAGTGCTTGAGTTTGACGTAGCAGCGGACGTTCTCGGGTTCCTTCCAGCCGAGAATCGTGCAGAGGTCATGCAACGAGTCGCCAGCTTGGAGACAGTGCAACCCTCAGCCATGGAAGAACTCGAGGGTATAATGAAAGAACAGTTCAGCACGAGCTCATCTGCTAAATCTTCTAGCATGGGTGGAGTTCCGACAGCAGCGAAGATTATGAATTTTGTTAAGGTTGATATGGAAAATGCCATAATGGAAGGCGTCAGTAATTTGGATGAAGGACTGGCATTGGCCATACAAGATAATATGTTTACGTTTGATAATCTGGCCGCTGTAGATAACCGAGCGATTCAGGTTCTGATGCGTAATATCGAGAATGACCAATTGATGACCGCGCTTAAAGGAGCAGATGAGGAAACTAAAGAGAAGTTCCTCGGTAATATGTCTCAGCGAGCTAAAGTGATGTTCCTTGATGATATGGAAGCCAAAGGACCTATACGAATTACCGACGTTGAGATCGCGCAGAAAGATATCATGCGGACGGCTAGAAAGCTCTCTGACTCTGGTGATCTTGTCCTAGCAGGTCGAGGGGATGATTTTGTCTAGAGAGTCATCGGTTAGCTGGAGACTTAACGACCTCCTTACGGCCGATCGAAAAGCTAAAGAATTTGCAGCAGTAGGTTGGAATGATACTGATCAAACTGCTAGTTCTGCAAGTGCATTCACGCAGTGGACTCCGACGGTGGTCGAGGTTGATGAGCTTTTAGGGGATGAGCATTCGGAAACCTTAGATGAAGGGGACGACGATCACATATCACCAGATCTCCATCAAGACTTCGAAGAGGCTCCTTCAGAGTCAGATGACCAAAATCAGGAAGCGAGTGACGACGCTATTAACGAGGAAGAGAAATCTGCCGAGTCTTATGCGGCTGAGGCTCTTGAGCTAGCGAAGCGAGAGGCTCATGACGAGGGCTATTTGAAAGGTCGTGATTCTGCCGAGCGGGAGTTCAAAAAATCCAAGGAGCAACTTGACAACTTGATTACCTCTCTTCGGGCGGCGCAGAAGGACATGGCGGCATTTTATAATCCATTGAAAAAGCTTTCATTACACCTTGCACAACAGTTGGTAAGAGGGGAATTGACTCAGTCATCGGCCGCCATCGAGCGGCTTACCAAAGCAGCACTCGACGATCTTGAATACCAAGGTGAAGGTCCGATTTTAGTTTACCTCCACCCGGACGATCGTGATCATTTTGGGGATGAATTTTATGATGATTTTACTAGTCTTGAGTTGAGAGCTGATCGTTCGTTATCACAGGGTAGCGTCAAAATATCAGTGGATGACACTGCGATAGAGGACTTGATAGAGCAAAGATTGGATAACTTGTCTCAGCAGGTTTTAGGAATTTCGCTACCCTCGATCTCAGTGCCTGAAGAGGATACAGTACAGTTTAAAAATCAAGTTGAGGAACATACAATTGAAGGCTCTTTGACAAATGTTGGAGGACATGTAAACCAAGACGTTAGTGAGTCGCGCATTAGTAATGCTGATTCTACTAATGCAGACCCTAATGTTTGATTTTGATTCACAAGTCGAAGATTTAATTTCTGGTTCCAGAGTCTCGGAGCGCTTTAGGAGCGGAAAATTAGTTCGTGTGGTGGGATTGACACTCGAAGCGAAAGGAATTTTGGCGCCTTTGGGAGCGCATTGTCAGGTAGAAAATCTTGATTATGGAACACTCGTTGATGCCGAGGTAGTGGGGTTCAATGACGATATCCTTTTTCTTATGCCCTTTGCTGATCCTGGCGGTCTTGGACCCGGAGCCCGAGTTTGGGTACGCTCTAATCATTCAAAAGCCGGGCTTGGGAATTGTCTCTTGGGACGTGTTATCAATGGTCTTGGGGAGCCTCTTGATGGTAAGGGAGTACTCAGATACGAAGATTATTTGAGCCTGGAGGGACTACCTATTAACCCAATGGAACGAGGCCTAATAGATACAGTGTTGGACACAGGTATCAAGGCTTTTAATACGTGCCTTACTTTGGGACAAGGACAAAGATTGGGTCTAGTGGCTGGCTCTGGCGTGGGTAAGAGCGTTTTGCTGGGCATGTTGACGAGGAATACTGTTGCCGATGTAGTTGTTATTGGGCTTATTGGAGAGCGTGGAAGAGAAGTACAAGAATTTATTCAACAAACGCTTGGTGCTGATGGATTGGCAAAGTCAGTTGTTGTCGCAGCTCCTGCGAATATATCCCCGGTATTGCGGTTGAAGGCAACTCACTTGACACACTTAATCGCTGAATATTTCCGGGATCAGGGAAAAAACGTGCTTTTGCTTTGCGATAGTTTGACAAGAGTGGCGCATGCTCAAAGAGAGATAGGTTTGGCAATAGGTGAGCCACCAACTGCTAAGGGGTATCCGCCCTCGGTGTTTGCTTTGTTACCCAAATTGATTGAGCGTGCCGGGGTAGGCCGCCATGGCTTTGGATCTATTACGGCTATTTATACGGTGCTTGCGGAGGGTGATGATCGCTCAGATCCGGTTGTTGATATTGCCAGAGCGTCGTTAGATGGACAGGCGATGTTGTCCCGACAGCTTGCGGACGCCGCACATTATCCGGCAATCGATCTTGCTGGTTCCATATCGCGAGTGATGGCGAGTATAGTTAGTCCTGCGCAGCTGAATTCTGCAAACCGGTTTAGACGGTTGTGGACGTTATATCAGCAAAATCAAGACTTAATACAGGTTGGGGCTTACGAGTCGGGTACAAATCCGGACTTGGATGAGGCAATTAAGATTCGACCTGGCATGGAAGCACTACTCCAGCAATTAGGTGATGAGTGCGTGTCTTTGTCTGATTCACAAACATTTCTCAATCAGCTAACGGGAGTTCAGGTCTAGTGAAATCTGTCTGGGAAGTGTTACTCACAAAGGCTGAGAAAGCGGTTCGTTTAGCCCAACAAAAATTAGCGGATGCCCAACAGAAGAAAAATCTTGCTTTGGAGAGAAGTGAAAAACTTGATAATATGTTAACAGAATACAGTAATCAGTTAAGAGAGGTCCAATTGCGCTCTCACCACACGGGTGAGGTCGGCAACTACCAACAGTTTATATTCCAACTTCAGTCAATGAAAGTCCGTTCCAAGCAAGAAATTAATTTACTTGAGGAAGTATGCGTAAAAGCCAGAAAAGTCATGTTGACGCGTGAGCATGAGAGACTAAAAATTGAGCTATTAGCTCAGCGAGAGCGTGAAAAGTTTGAGATTGAGGCATTGGCTTTTGAGAATCGAGAAATCGAGAGCGGAGCTCTGCAACAGTATAACTCGAAAGCGAGAGGTTAAAACTTTGGTGTGAGACTATTTTCCATTGGCATGTGTTTTGCTACTTAAAAACGTAACTTGTAATAACTTTTAAGAATGGAGTTTTAATGTCTGACATGCCAACTTCTTCATTGGGCTCTGGAAAGCCAGCATTGCTGGATATATCAAAGGTTTCAGAGGATTCGTCGAAAAGTGCTAGCGATTTTTCCACTGTTCTACATGGACAGATGCCCAGCGGTGACGTGACTCAAGGTGGCAATGTTTTGCCAAAACGCGGCGAGGTTGTGCTGCAAAATCGCCAGCTTCAGAGCGGTATGCGCATTAAGGTTTCTGAGGGAGAACCCTCCGAAGAAGGGCTTGCTGAATTTGCCCTGTCCCAGGGCATCGACCCTCGAGCTCTCATGATGCTACAGGGCTCTGATCAAACCAATTCTTATTCTGCGAGCGACGATGTTGGTCGGGATGGTGGAATAGAGCAGTTTGGGTCTAGTGCAGCGTTTCTGCGAACAAAATTATTTGAAAAAAATCAAGCAGCGTCGATTGCTTCATCAATTTCCGGAACCAAACACAATTCTGATGTTCTCGACGCAGCAATTAAGGTTCATGCTTTACTAAACAATCTCGGAGAATCAAGCCAGAATTACGAACAAGGATTAGGCCCTTCATTGCAGCTAAGCTTGGCAAAAGATGGTGATGAACAGGTTGCAGCGGCCGAGATTGCCGATGACTTATCAATCGAAGCTGTGATGGGCGTTTTAAATCCGTCCGCGGTAACCAATGACTTGGGTTTGGAACCCAAAAAGTCCAACCAAGGCGCATCAAACCAAAATTTTACCCATAGCGTTGATCCGACAAAGAAATTAGAGCCGATAAGCGATTTTCTGAAAGGTTTAGAAAAATTCGTAAAAACAAATGATGATATCGCCATCCTAAAGAATTCTGACTCGGCAAAAATTAATGATTTGGAGCTAAAGTCAATCAGCCAAGAACCGCTAATGACGAGACCGGTTCCTTCTATGTTGGTTAAAGATTCTGCGAAGACTGGTTTTGTCGAGTCAAGCAACTCCTTTACGTCTAGATCTGGCGGTAGCGAAGTGCCGCATACAATAACAAAATTAACCTCGGTTGAAAAAGTACCGAGGGTTACCAGTGAATTAACCGGCAAATACATTGATCTACTCTCAAAAGAAGATCAGTTGGTAACGAAGCCAGTGATTACAGGTGCGGGGTCTCTGAACCCGCGTGATTTTGTGGGGAAGGTCGCTTTAAGAGTGGGGAATCAAGACTTAGCAGAACGTTTAATATTAAGCAGGGGAGTTGGCATCGTAGAAAAGTTGTCATCGATAACTGTAGTGTCCTCGTCATCAGAACAGATATCGAGCCCACTCAGTTCTGGGAATAACACCGCGATCGTTTTGCCCCAATCTGCTAGTCCGGCGCCCGTAATTAGTCTTACATCAGAGTCTGCAACCTCTGCAACACATTCGCAGCCTTCGGGATTTATGGAAACATCGCAAGATGATCTTGCGAGTGATATAGTTCGCCGGAAGGAGTTGCAAAGTCAATTGTCACAGCGGTTAGCTCAAGCGCTAGGACAGCGATTGGTCGCTCAAATTGAGCGTGGATCTTGGCGTGTTGAGATGGACTTGCATCCATCTTCTCTCGGGCGTGTTGAAGTTCAACTAGAGATGCGTAACGGTGAATTAGAAGCTAACTTTCTGAGTTCAAACCCGACGACCCGTGATCTCTTGCAAGAAAGTTTGCCAAGATTACGTGAAATGTTGGATCAGTTTGGCACGAATACTGCTTATCAAGGTATGGGATCCGGATATAAAGGCCAATCTGACGGAAATCCGGCATCTGATGGTAGTGCGAGTCAACGGTCATCAGATGAAGAAGGAAAATTGGCATCCTCGGATATGGTGCGTAAGCCGCTATCCGAAGATGGCCTCGATGTGTTGGTTTAATACATCAACTATCAATTTCCGAGTAAAAGTTTAAGAAAGAGGGTTTTGCAATGGCTGATGAAGTTGTAGAAGAGGAAGAGGGTGGTGGTAAAGGAGGTTTAATTAAAATCATCCTCTTGGTGGTTGGTATTCTCCTTTTGGTGGCTATCACTATCGGAGGAACACTGTTTTTGTCCGGATTTTTCGAAGCGGATGAAGAGGCGACTGCAGAGGCTGCTGTGGCAGCTTTGGAAGCGATTGCGTCTGAGGAGGCCGCTGCTGCCGCCGCTGCGCTTGCTGGGCCCGACCGAGTAAAAATTGATTCTCCCGAACTGACAAGATATGAACAGACTTACTTTGAAATAGAGGCTGAGATGACCTCTAATCTTGCCAATTCTCGTAAGGTAATGCAGGTGAAAGTTTACATAATGACCCATTATGACGAACGAGTGATTGCTCATATGGAGAAGCATGATTTCCCGATTAGAAACGCGCTAATGCGGATAATGGCTCTTAAAACAGAGACTGATCTCGCTCGCCCGACTTTTAGGAAAGAATTGGCGGAGGAGTTTAGATTGGAAATCAATTCAATCCTTGAGGGATTAGAGGATTTTGGCGGTGTAGAGAAAGTCGGGTTCACTGCGTTTGTTGTGCAATAGGTTGTGCATTGTGGGTGTTTAAAGACCAGCGAGACGTGTAATGGCTGACTCTACAAATTTGCTTTCTCCGGAAGAACTCGATGCATTAGCTGCTGGTATCGAGGACGGAACCATTGAATCTGATACCGGCATTAATACTGGGGCATCTGCGTTAAAGCATGATTTAACGAACGAAGATTCATCCCTCGGAGTGAATGTTGGCGCTGTGGACATGATCAACGAGCGATTTGTTAGACAGTTCCGTCACGGATTATTGGAGGTTTTACGCACTACTCCCAAGATTAATATGGCCAACGTAAAAATCATTAAGTTTGGTGACTATTTGAAAGATCTTCAGCCACCTCTTGCTGTTAACACTATCCGGCTGGATCCTTTACGAGGATATTCTTTAGTGGTAATAGACCCTTCAGTGGTTTTTGCGTCGCTCGATAATTTTTTTGGTGGATTTGGTCGGGGTATGAATGCGCTTCCTCCCGGTCGGTCCTTTACTCCGACTGAGACAAGTATTATAAGCATTATGTTGAATGTCTTTTTTGGTGCTCTGCAAGAAGCATGGGCTCCAGTAATGCCTATAAAGTGTGAGCATGTGAGCTCGGAAGTGAATCCACAGTTTGCGCAGATAGCGGATCAAAATGACTTAGTTATATTTTCTCGCTTTGAGTCAGAGTTAAGTCACGATGTGACTGGCAATATTGATCTTGTATACCCTTATAGTTCTCTGAAACCCATTAGGGAGGCCCTAGCGAGTAGGGTCCAAACTGGGGACGACGATACAGGTGACCAGCAATGGAGTAACGAGTTGCATGCAGCAGCCGCAGATGCTGAGGTTCCCGTAAGAGTTACGCTAGCAGAAGTAGAAACTACTCTTAGTAAGTTCCAGTCGATGTCCTCAGGTGACGTTCTTTTTCTCAAGAAAGCAGAGTATGCGAGAATGTACGTAAATGAAATTCCGGTATTTGAGTCAGATATAGGTAGCAGTGGTCCGCATATGGCGGCCAAGATTGTTAAAGCAATGGAGCCAGAGGAATAAGGTTCTTCACCAAGAGCGAGATTAGGATTATGGCAGAAACTAGTACGGAAACAGTCGAAGGTAACGGGAACGGAGCAACCGCGTTGGATTTGAGTCAAAGCCAAATCAACTCCGATGTGCTTCAGAATATACCTGTAACAATTTCAGTCGAGGTTGGAAGAACATCTCTCAAGATTCGTGATTTGATGCGATTGACTCAAGGGAGTGTTGTCGAGCTAGATCGCCTTGCCGGTGAACCACTAGATCTTTTGGTCAACAATACACTGGTCGCACAGGGCGAAGTTGTGTTAGTCAACGATCGTTATGGCGTAAGATTGACCAGTGTAATACCGACTGTGGATCGGGTTAAGAACCTCTGAAACATATAGATTATGGTGCCCGACGTTGGAGTTGGCGACTTACTGAGGATGACTGGGTCATTCTTATTGGTATTATCGTTGTTGTTGGTAACGTTATTCTTTGTGAAAAGGCTGTCTATTAGTGGGGGAAGCAGCTCTAGACAGCTAGCCGTAAATGCTGTTCACCATCTAGGATTTAGGCAAAAACTAATTGTCATAAAGATCAACGGTGATGAAATACTCGTTGCTCAATCCCCACATGCGGTAACACTTCTTGGATCATGGAAAATCAGTGAGTTAAAGGGTGCCGAACAATCTAACATAGAAGTAGATTCCCTAAGTCAATTTCAAAATGTTCCTGTTAAAAAGCACAGCTTTAGAAAGTTTCTAGGTCAGCTTTTGGATCGGCAGAGGAATTAGTGGCTATGCAGATAAAGTTTTTTAAAATTCTACTTTTTGTTACGCTAATTTTTATACAGTCTTCTGTGCTTGCTCAAGGTAGTGGCATGCCGATATTAAATATGGTCGACGATGGGACTGGTAACACACAATATAGTCTGACGCTACAATTACTAGCGTTAATGACGATGCTTACACTTTTGCCATCGTTATTGTTGATGATGACATCATTTGTACGCATTATTATTGTGATGTCACTACTTAGACAGGCTTTGGGTACCGCGCAAACTCCACCGAATCAAGTCCTTCTCGGATTGGCTTTGTTTCTTACAATTTTTATTATGACGCCTGTCTTTAGTGCAGTGTATGACGATGCAATGCTCCCCTACATGAATAATTCTCTTGGCTTTGAAGAAGCACTTACAGAAGCTCAAGCACCATTCAGGACGTTTATGCTGAATCAGACTAGAGAAACTGACATTGCGATGTTTGTGGAAATAGCTGGAAATGATGAAGTAATAGAACCCGGTGATGTACCTTTTACCACTTTAGTTCCCGCGTTCATTACGTCGGAATTGAAAAGCGCATTTGCGATTGGGTTCCTCATTTATATTCCCTTCGTAGTTATTGATCTGGTTGTTGCGAGTGTTTTGATGTCTATGGGCATGATGATGCTCTCGCCGATGATGATTTCTATGCCTTTTAAGCTTATGCTGTTTGTTTTGGTCGATGGCTGGACACTTATAATGGGTTCTTTGACATCGAGTTTTGCGGTTTTGTAGGAGAACGAAATGGATGCGGCAATGGTGATTGACCTTGGACGTGAATCTCTTTGGGTTGCGGTACTAGTTGCGGCTCCGCTTTTGGGGACGGCATTGGCGGTGGGTTTGGCTGTAGGGATTTTACAGGCAGCCACGTCAATTCAGGAAATGACTCTAAGTTTTATTCCAAAACTAGGGGTAATGATTATTGCGCTGATCATTTTTGGAAGTTGGCAGGTATCGATTATGGTCGATTTTTTTCAACGCATTTTTGAGCGGATACCAACGCTTTTCATATAATGGACATTCTTGCAGCTGAAATTATCCAGCGTTTTTACACCTTGCTATGGCCGATGACTCGGATATCGGCCTTTTTATTGGCGGCTCCGTTTTTTTCTTTGCAAGCCGTGACAGTTAGAATTCGAGTCTTGCTGGCGCTCTCTCTCACCGTTCTGGTTTATCCATTAATTGAATGGCCTATTATTGTTCCAACAAGCGGTGCTGGGATGAAAGAGTTATTTAGTCAGGTATTTATCGGTGTTTTGATGGGCTTGTCATTACAAATTGTGAGCAGTGCTTTAGTGGTGGCAGGGCAGGCGATTTCAGCATCTATGGGCTTGAGTATGGCTAACATGGTGGATCCAAATATGGGTAATGTTCCTGTGATAGCTCAGTTCTTGCTGATCTGCTCCACATTGATTTTTTTAGGATTTGGCGGGCATGCTATTGTTTTGCGGGCCTTGATGGAGAGTTTTGTCACGTTGCCCATTGGTGCCCCATTGGAGGTGCAATCATTAATCATGTTATTAATTGATTGGAGTAAATGGCTTTTCTTAGGAGCTCTCCTGGTAGCGATGCCTATAATGGTTTCTCTCTTGTTTATTAATATGGGAATTGGCGTAATTACTCGTGCAGCTCCGGCTCTTAATATTTTTGCAGTTGGGTTTCCAGCTATGATTATGGCTGGAATACTGATCCTAAGTATGTCTATGCAGACTATTGGATTTCGGATTCAATCGCTTTGGCAAGAGTCCTTCGACACTGTGGGACGGATGTTGGGAATTATCTAATGGCTGAGGAAAGTTCGGAAGAAAAAAGCGAAGAACCTACCGCTAAGCGACTTGAAAAAGCACGACAAGATGGTCAGGTGGCTAGATCGCAAGAACTTGGCGTTGCGCTAATGATGATTGGTGCAGCTATATTTATGTATTTGTTCGGGAGCTTTTTCATTGTCAACTTGGTTGAAACTTTCTCGGAAGCCTTTGTTTTCGATCGGAGGATTGTCTTTAATGAGGACTTGTTGCCTCAGNAATTTGGAACCCAGGCTCTCTCTTCGATGTACATTATGCTACCATTTTTTGGACTGACCGCGGTTATCGCTGCAGCGTCCGGCGGTGTGCTTGGTGGCTATGTGTTTTCCATGAAGGCAGTAGCGCCAAAGGGCAGTAAATTAAATCCTTTGTCTGGATTCAAGCGGATGTTTGGATTACAGGCACTCATTAACCTTGTAAAAGCCTTTTTAAAGTTTCTTTTAGTAGGTGGGGTTTTATACCTCGTAGTGAGTGAGCGTTTTGACACGTTGACATACTTGGGAATGATGGAAATGAAACCAGCCTTAGGAAAGGCTGGCGAATTAATTGCACTGGGAATAGTTTTAGTCACACTTACGCTACTGATTCCAGCCGCCATAGACGTGCCATATCAAATTTTTGAGTTCAGTAAAAAAATGAAGATGACAAAAAAAGAGGTAAAAGATGAACTTAAAGACACAGAAGGACGCCCAGAAGTAAAAGCTCAAATAAGACGTAAGCAACGTGAGATGGCAATGGGTTCTATGATTCAGGCTGTGGCCGATGCCGATGTGGTTATTGTAAATCCAGAGCACTTCGCGGTAGCCTTGAGCTATGATCCGGCTTCTGACGGTGCTCCGCTAGTNGTTGCTAAAGGAGCAGACTTTTTAGCTCAAGCGATTAGGGACAAAGCAAGGGAAAGTGGTGTGCCGCTCTTCTCGTCACCGTCTCTTGCCAGAGCAATATATTTTACAACAGATATTCAACGGTCGGTTCCAGAAGCACTTTATTATGCGGTGGCACAAGTCATTGCCTATGTATTTGGTCTCAATAGTCTTAATAGTGGCAAAGGAGTTCCACAGAAACCCACTCCTAAAGTGCCTGAAGACATGAGATATGATAAAAATGGAAACCGAGAGGAACACTAGACTGATTGGGAGGGGGCAACCTTAGTGCAAGATCAAAATTCGGCTGATTTTCAGGATTGGTTTGATGGCGCGGACATTTTTTTTCGGGCTAAGGATAAGCACCGCTTCCAAACTTCACTGGATGCTATCGGGCAAGGGAAGCGGGGTCTCGCAGTCATCGGGGGTAATGATGGTGTGTTAGACCATTACTCACGCATGCTTGTGACTCATCTTCGTGATATGCAGAACTTTCAAGTTGAAGTATTTCTCCCAAACGACACCGACAGTCTACTTAATCGATTTAATCATATTCTAGCCAAGATGACTATGGAAGAGGCGCGCAAACCAGCCGACGCGTCTGCTTTAGTGCACCTGCTTGTGGTAAACGACGCTAAGTCAGTGAAGCAAGATCAATGGAATTTGCTTGTGCGACTGATGACTGATTTCCCCGGAACAAATGTTCGATTAGTTATGTTTATTGATAAGACCGGATGGCCGGGATTTGAGAAATTACTGACTATGTTTGGAAGACAGCTATATCGATGGGTGGTAGACACTCCATCAGTAGATGAGGCTATTCAGTTGATGTATGCCGCTCGTGAGCATGGTTATGAAAATGATACTCAATTGCTTCTTGAACAAGTTGGTTTGGGTGATGTAGTAGCACCGGACGTCTCAGAAATTATGCCCGGTGATATTGATATTTTGAGTGAAGACACATTGATGCAAGACATAGGCGGAAGCCTTGTTTTTCCTGATGAACCATTAAATTTTGACGATGATAAGTTTGAAAATGATAGCGAACGAACTTCACATGATACTAAGGTACTCATGAGCTCTAAATTTAAAGAAGTAGCTTTTGGTGTAATGATAGTTTTGTTATCTTTGGGAGTAACATTATTTGTTCTGCATAGATTCAATCCCACAGAATCGGTGTTTTACCGAGATCTAATATGGTCATCTTTTCAAGAGTGGGGTGAGAGTTTAAATATGCCTTTATCTGGTCGGACAGAATCTTTAAAGGACGATTCTTCTGTTATAAAATTGGTTTCAGATAAAAAGAAAAGTGACGACATTAAGCACGAAGATTTTGAGTTGAGAGTGTTACAATCCGAGGGTTCAAAAACTACAGAAGCTACTGAAAATAAATTGGTGGTCAGAAGTACATCCAACGTTTCAGATGGCTCTTTGGAAAATGCAGGCGCCTTAGAAATGTCTGAAAATCTTGAAGATCCGGCAGAGAATAATGCCGAACAAATCATTCTTCAAAGCGGTAGCGCCGTTGTTAAGAAAGAACAGATAGAAGCTTTATTAGAAGCTGTTGCGAACGAATATGATACAGATACTAACCGTGACTATTTGCTGTCGAATGTAAGAGGTTTAGATCAGAATACGATATCTGAAATTCTAGTTACAGAAGAAGAGGAAAATCGGCTTGAGGATGAAATTGTAACGGTTATTTCTGCACCTCCTCGGCTCAGTATATCAGCGGCAGCAAGTAAGGTAAGAAATTCGAAAGCTAGCGACTTCTTTGTACAATATATTGTTTTCACCTCCGAAGCTCAGGCTAGCAGTTTTATTGATGATTACAGAGGGCTAGCAGATGCTCTTATTGTACCAATTTCCTTGCGTGGTAAACCTGCGTATGCTGTAGTAGAAGGGCCTTTTGGTTCCCTAAGCGGGGCTCGTGGTTCAGTTCGAGCTGAGCAACTGCCGGGAGATTATTGGTTTAGAAGTGCTTCACAGTTGAAAGGAGCGCTTAGGGGCGGTTAAGAAGATTCACTGACCGAATAGAGTCCGGGTTGGGAGGGTTAAAGTTTGGTTGATAATAAAGATGATGATTCGTTGTCACTTGAAGTTTCCGGGCTCAGGCCTGTTGGGATGAGGGACGTGCGTGCCACTAAAGATGAAAAACCAAGAGAATTTGTGGCACTTGACGAAAAACAGTTACCTAAAATTGAGAATGAGGGCTCTGATTTAAGTCAGCCCGGTTCAATTCAGATAATAAGTGATCGGGCAAAAAAAAATGCAGCGACCGAGAGTGAGCAATTTAACAACTTATTGGAAAGTCGTTTGGCTAAAGTTAAAGCGGCCACTGTCGATATTTCTAAACAACTAGATGAGATAGAACTTCATTTTACTAAAGACGATGTGGATTAACTATGAGTATGATGGAAGAAGAAAACACTGGAGACGCATCGGATGACACTGAAGCGCCTGTGACTTCAGAAGAGTCTATAGATGCCCAACCTGAAGTTGAGAACATAGATAAGTATCAAGAAGATCTTGCAGATGTTTTGGGTTATGCAAAACAGATCTCTGGTCGGTTAGAGGTCTTGGTGCCGAGCTTGCTTGATACTGCGGATGCCACTAACAGTGCGGCAGATGTCAGTAGGCGAGCGTCATTGACTTTGGAAAAAGGCTTGAGTCAGGTTCAGAAAAGGGTTCAAGAACTTGACGAGGCGAGTGCAAAAAGCAACAAGTTATCTGGATATATTCTGATCGGAACGGTGACAGTATTTGTGGGAGCGGTAAGTATATTTGCTTTCATGGCTCAACAGCTTAATGCAAAGACAAATCAAGTTGATGCAATGCTGATTGCGTTAAGTCAGCGTGTGGTTAATATGAATAGTGCTTTGAGTCTTTTTGACGAAATAAATCAAACAATGAATTCACTCGCAGTTGAACAATCCGCATTCAGTGATACACAGACAGCTCTCATAGAGTCTGTGCGAAATGCAGAAAGGTTGGCTGGTGCGATCAAAAATGATGTCCCTGNAATGGCCGCCAAAAGAGTCGGTCAGTCGACTGCGAAAGTTATTAAGCAAGTTAACGATTTGGCAGTAACCGTAAAGTCCCAGAGTGCCGACGTCTCAAAGGTAAGCAAGTCAGTCGCAGTGTTAGCAAAACAGGTTAAAACAATGCAGGGACAAGTTGGCAATATAAAAGCCCTTAATGCTGATGTTCAATCTCTAATAACCCTTGAACGCGCTAAATATATTGATGTGTTAAAGAGACAAGTGGCGTTAGAAGAAGCTAGGGATCAGGGTGAGGAAGTAGCGGAAAATCTCCCCCCGTCGGTGGTTACTTTTCCATCAGTTCCGAGTGTAAGATAACGGTTTGTTATACTAAACACCGGCTAGATACTTAACACTAACTTGCAGACGATTGTGCGAGCACTCATACGCCCCTCCCCATATGAGGGTAAGAGACGCGACGAAATTGCACGTGCAGAGGAAAAAAATATTATCAAACAGATTTTTCTCTTCCGAGATTTTCCTCTAATTTAGCGGTTTCATCGGTGAGATAATCTTCTTCAAAGGTTGTCTCACTGTCATCTTCGACTTCAGTCAAATCATTAGTGGGCTTGGTAATTGTGGCGTCTGGAACGAGTCGGCTAGACATCAATCCTTTCGGTTCCAGATTAATTTTTGAGAACAGAGCCTCGCAAGTTCGATCAAGGGCATCGATAATATCCAATCTCGCATCACCATCTTTTACCATTCCTTCTTCAGTCACTATCTCAAAACCGGATTCATATATGACAGACGCATATTGAGACGGCATGAACGCTTGAACATTTTCTCTTAACGTTGAAATTTGCATGGGACTTTCAGGTTGCTCCGGTGTTTTACCGGCCTTCTTGTCAGCCATTCCAGTCTTGAAAAGAGTTTCGATATGTTTGTAAAGGATATGCTCATATTTTGGCTGAAGAGGCATAGCATCAGCTGTAGCATATCCGGGTGGAGGGGTCCCCGAGAGAAGTTCCCAAAGATCTACCCCANTTAAACCAAAAAACGGTTTGTCGGCATTTATCATTGCTAGAGATCCCTTTGGTTGCGGACCATTTATAGCAATGGTTTCGACTTTTTCTACGCGCGCGATCAAGTAGATCATCAATATTACAATCGCTGCGGCTCCCACAACCACGGCTAATAAAAGCAATTTTTCCATTTTAATTTCCTCCTTAATTAGTAGGCTTCGGAGATTTAAAGTTTAATTACTCTTCGTTATCAGTTTCTGAATCTGGATTTTCCAAGGCAGCCAACTCATCACGGAGAAATTGTAGCGTAATGATGGGTTTTTCCAAATCTAAATCAAAACTAACTTTGTCGGCTATCTCTTGAGTGAGCCTAATTGCACGAAAGGCATCTATTTCCATTGTTTGGTATTGACCTCCATACAAGAAAACTGGCTCTGAAAATTCTGCGGGCACGTAAGTATAAATAACGCCATTCGGTCCTTTGGCTGACTGGAACATGCCAACTTTAGGGGGAGGCGGGTGCTCTAGACCACGATCGTTAGCTTGTTCACATAGATCTTGATGACGAGCAGTTTTGGTAGCGCCTTCAATAAAAATTTTATCTAAATGTGTCCTACTTCTAAACCCAATGCGTCTTCTAAATGCCACTTCTTCACGAGTATCTCCTTTAAGTGTGGCGGCTTCAACGTAGGCAGATTTTGCGGCTAGCAGAGCTTTTTTTTTCGCGCTGTCTTTAAAAAACATATCCTTACAGCTCTGTTATGTCGAGGTGTTTCCGAAGTTTGACTACGCATGCTGATAGAATCTGACTCACTCGAGACTCACTTACGTCTAAGATAGCACCGATTTCTTTGAGATTCATTTCGTCAGAATAATAGAGTGAGATTATGGTTCGTTCCCGCTCAGGTAAAATTTTGATTGCTTCAATTAACGAGTCTAGAAATTCTTCTTTTACAACTTGTGCCTCGGGTTCACTGGAATCTGAGGCGGGTTGATCAGTAGTTTCCGGAAGTTGAGTTTCAAGAGATACTGTTTGGAATCGGTGTGCATGATTCCTTTCACGTTGGAATTCTTCCACTCCTTTACCCATGTACTCAGCTAATTCAGTTTGCGTTGGCTCTCTGCCTAGCTCACCTGCAAGTGCTGAAGATGCTTCGTTGTGATCACGCAGGTTTACTATTGCTGAACGTGGCAAGTACGACATCTTTCGAACTTGATCCAGTATTGCTCCTCGTATGCGATTCTTCGCAAACACTTCGAATTCAACGCCCTTTTCGCCTTTGAACGAATTATTAGCCTCAATTAATCCAATCATGCCTACTTGGATCAACTCCTCAAGCTCCATAAAATTCGGCAGTCTTCCCTTAAGATGCAATGCAACGCGCTTGACTAATCCAACATGGGCCATCAGCCCATCGCCTTGTCTCTCAGTACTTTGTATATCTTGATAAGATTTAATATCAGCCATAGGATGTGCCAAGGCGATTGGGCGGCTGAGTTGCGAGGCGTTCGACGAAGAACTCCAACCCACCACTCATTGGAATGTCGGATTGAAAGTCTAAAACCATCTTGGCCAGTGCCCGAAAATCGCGCGTGGCAATGCTTGAGGGGGCAAAAGACGTCAGAGGTTGCGACGCTTTGATCGAACGCAGCACCATGTCATCTCGGCTAATTGCATGCAGGTAACTGATATCTCCACCCAAAAAGTTTTGGATGACAGAATTAATACTCCCATAGAGTCGCTCTCCCTCTTCCTGAGAAACTACTCCATTGGGAATAAGGCCTATGTTTTCAAGGTGGTAGTCTTGAATCATAACTTTTATAATTCCGTATGCATCTGCTATGGACGACGGTTCATTTTTTACTACAATAAACCGATGTTGGCAAGCACGCAAGAATGTCATCACGGTATCTGACATTCCGGCTGCTAAATCTACAATGAAGTAGTCTAATTGTTCTTCAATTTCGGAAAAAGAGTTTATTATACCGGCTGTTTCCATTGGATTGAGCGCTACCATGTGTTGGATACCACTTGCTCCAGGAACCAACTTTACACCCATAGGACCCTCTACAATAATGTCTTGTAATGTCTTTTCCCCCGAAAGTACATGACTAAAGTTGAATGGTGTTCGGCAACCTAATGCAAGTTGCGCATTAGCAAGGCCCAAGTCTGCGTCGAATATCATCACCTTTTTACCGAGGGACGCAAGTGTGACCGCAAGGTTGACCGAAACTGTGGTCTTTCCTACACCACCTTTTCCACTCGCAATGCCGATGATTTGGGTTGGCACGGTCTTTAACATCCGGTCAAATCTCCCCACAGGCAAAGTGCTTTGGAGATACCTTCACCACGGCTTAAACGAGAACAACTATGAGCAATTTTCATGAAATGGTATGTCCCTACCGAACTCGAGAGCGTCCATCTTTATTACCCTATCTTCTTCTATCAGTTTAATCTAGTCAAACAAAATGAATAGGTAATTGCGTGAGAGTATGTTGAGCTAAGCCAATTCCAGAGATTGGTGCAGCCGCATCAATGATTGATGGTTCTGCGGAGGCAACAGACAGGGGAATTTCACTTACCATTAGCGCATTTATGATTGGCCATGGATAAACTTGAGTTTCCAATCGGGAAAGCATGACTGAGTGCCAGTCTAGAGCAACATTTTGGAGGTGTCGTTTCAGTGATGCTTCTGACGCGTCTGCCGCTACAACGATATGCCTTTTCGCTTGAGGTATCAGCTGTCCTAACGTATTAAGATTATTTTCTATATCGACACCGGGGGTATCAATAACTATTACGGCTCGGGATTCCAATTCTCCAAGAAGCTGTTCCAACGTGTTCAGGTTGTTGGCACGAAAAGTATCGACCCCAGCCTGAGTTCCGAGTAATTGAGACTGGTTCCACGCTCCAAAACGAGTGTCATTATAGCTAATCATGGCAACTTGCTGATCCCCATATTGCATTGCCATTTGTTTGCACAGCCGTCCTGCCATTAGACTCTTTCCTGAACCAGAGCTCCCAGCGATAAGATGAATGCCTGCCATATTCTCTAAAAGATCGACACTTCGTATTCCGTCTCCAATAAACGCCGCAATTTCAGTAAGCGCGCTAATCATATCAGAATGTTTATTAATAATGTCGGTCATAAGTGCGCGCAATGTCACAGGCATCCCTGTTTCGTTAAATGCTTCTACTAGGGGCCGCATTTCGTCAGAAACAGCAAGAGTACCGCTCCATGCGTCTACTTGCTGAGACAACTTGAACTCTTTACGCATATTGGCAAGTTCTTGCTTCACCATATCTACTATCTCGCGAGCCCGAAGATTTTGATTGTCATCTCTAACTGCGTTTGAATTGTCACCCTCTGCAAAAGTTGTGTTTATAGCTACACCTCGCTCAAAAGGGGTTACCCTGTCTTCATTGGCAGCGGATATTTTAGGTTCTTCAACCGTGACAGATTCTTGTGTTCTCGGCTGTCCAAACACATGGGACTCCAACACGGAGTCAAATTTCGGAAGCTCTGAGGTTGCTTGGTGGGATACAGATTCTATTCCAGTGTCATTAAGCGCATCCATTGCCTGATTTGCCAAATCAATAGCCACTATTAGCTCNGTTTGATTTTGCGCTTTTTTATTCGATACTACCATCGCATTTTCACCATAAAGCTCATAAACTTTTTCCATTGCTTTGCGGGTATCGTGCGCTAGAACTCTTTGCAATTCCATGTTACTTCCTCAACTCAATTGTTGTTTTCAACGTCTACTGTAGCAACCACTTTTACTGCTTGATCATCTGGAATTTCGCTGTAAGACAAGACTGTAAGATCAGGCAACCTGTGCCTAATAATTTTCGCCAGCCATGGGCGTATCCCAGGTGAAACGACCAGCACTGCAGGATGGCCCTGATTCTCGACTTTCTGTGTATTTTCTGCCAAAGCATTAAATAAACCCTCTGCAAGGTTTGGTTCTATCACTAAACCTTGACCTTTACTACTTTGTTGCAAAATATTGTGCAACATCTGCTCTAAAGCGGGATTCAGAGTGATGACTGGAAGACTTGTGTTAACATCTATCAGTCCTTGAACTATCATGCGCCCAAGCCTTGGACGGACAGCTGCTGTTAAATCGTCTGGATCTTGAGTATTACCACTTTCGCTAGAGAGCACCTCAATGATGGTACGCATATCCCTGACGGAAACTGATTCGTCAAGGATATTTTGCAAGACTTTGGTTATGGTCGCGAGAGGGAGTTTTCCTGGGACTAAATCTTCCACTAGTTTAGGGGACCGAGCCGCCACTTTATCCAAGAGTTGCTGAGTCTCATCATGACTGAGTAATTCCGATGCACTATTCCTCAAAAGAGTATTCAAGTGGGTGGCAACTGCTGTAGCCGCATCCACTACCGTATATCCGAGTGTCCTAGCATAATCACGCTGAGAGGGTTCAATCCAAACTGCATCGAGACCAAATGCTGGTTCTTTAGTGGGTATTCCTTCTAATCTTCCTAGCGCCTGACCAGGGTTGATTGCCATCTCTCTTCCCACTTTTATGTCGCCCTTACCACGCACAACCCCATTCATCACAATATGATACACATCCGGAGGAAGATCTAAATTGTCGCGAATTCGGATAGGCTGCACAAGGAAGCCCAATTCCGCTGACAGTTTTTTTCGAACCCCCTTCACTCGGGGAAGGAGCTGTCCTCCAGTTTCGGTATTTACCAGGGGTATCAGTCCATAACCGATGTCAAGTCCCACCAGATCAACTTGATCTACATCATCCCAGTCGAGCTCTTCTGATGGACTCTTTTCTTCATTTGCTTGCGAAGCTTCATTTAATGCAGCTAGCTGTAAGGCATTTTTTGATTGGCTTGCAAGCATAAATCCAAGACCTGCAGCAATTGACCCTAAAGTCAGGAAAATAAAGTGCGGCATTCCCGGTACTAAACCCATGAGTATCAATATTCCGGCAGCTACGTAAAGAGCTAATGGGTTATTTAACTGGCTTTTCGCCTGTTGGGTCATTGATTCAGATGTTGTAACTCTAGTAACAATTATTGCGGTCGCAAGGGACAGTAGAAGCTGCGGTATTTGCGCCACTAATCCGTCTCCGATAGTAAGTAGAACATAAATTTTTCCAGCTTCAGAAAAAGATAGATTGTGTTGACTTATTCCAATTGTGAGACCGCCTAATATATTAATTAAAAGGATAAGGAGGCCAGCTATCGCGTCGCCTCTCACAAATTTAGATGCTCCATCCATCGATCCAAAAAAATCTGATTCCTGCGAAATAGTTTCTCGCCTTTTTTTCGCAGTCTCTTGGTCTATCACTCCCGCGTTTAAATCGGCATCAATCGCCATTTGTTTTCCTGGCATAGCGTCTAGCGTAAACCGCGCAATGACTTCAGAGACTCGTCCCGCGCCTTTGGTAACAACAATAAAATTAATAATCATTAAAATAGAAAAAATAATGAAACCGACTAAATAGTTACCTGCGATGACAAAATTGCCAAAAGCCTCAATCACGTTACCAGCCGCGTCTGGACCTTCGTGACCTTTCACGAGAACTAACCGAGTTGATGCAACGTTCAACCCAAGTCTGAGCATAGTAGCAATCAAAAGAATTGAGGGAAATGCAGAGAAATCAAGAGGGGTCGAACTATTGATGGCCACCATTATAATTATGAGGCCAATCATTATGTTAAAAGTGAAGAGAACATCTAGTAAAAAAGGAGGTAGCGGCAATATTAACATACAAAGAATTAGTAGGACGAGCGCGGGAACCCCCAAACCAGAGAGTTCGAATTTCGACAGGTCCTGTCGTATGTTTGACAGTATAGCGGTGGCCATTAACACCTTTCCTAATAAAATCAGCGTCTTAAAAAAGACGCGGCCTAAATTAATTTCAACAATCTAAGTCAAAGCAATAACTGTGCCACAAAAAACACCGTGATTTCGTCAAAAGATATGTGTATTTAGAACAGATTAATATGGCTCTAAAGATTGACCTGTAACTGTCGATCTTTAAACTAGAGTGCTTACGACGAGATTGCTTAGAAAGCATCTGTCAAGTGAGAATAAGAAACCCATCAAAATTATTTAACGGGTGTGGTATGAGACAAATATGCAAAAAATTAATTAGTAGCGGTTCTCTGGTTGCGGTAGCTCTTTTGTTCGCTGGGTGCACCACGACACCCACTGAATACTCTTCTGCTGTCATGCGCAATATGGTTAGTGAGACCGAAAATTTAATGGCCACTGGTTATGCAGTAATAAGCGTGCAAATGAATGACAATCCAGCACAGCAAAGACTTCTATCGATTCGGGCTTCTAAGCTAGATGCATACCGGTCTTTGCTGGAGCAAGTTTATGGTCAGTATCTCGATGTGAATACAACGGTAGGTGAAATGGTTGTTCAAAGTGATACCTTCAGGGCCCGTGTCCAAGGCGTGATCTATGGTGCTCAGCTTGTATCGATAACTCCCGTTGGGGATGACACCTATACCGTGACTTTGTCTCTCAGTCGTTCTATAGTTGATGATCTTAGACATTTATACATTGATCAAATGTCACGTAACAAGACAGCAGCGGTTCGAAAGACGGTTCAAACCCCTTCTCAGATGGCGCAGTCAAAGCCAGTGAGTGTAAAAAGGGGAGTTTAATCCTTGATCTGAACTTGTGCTAGGAAGGAAACATGTTTCGTTTCATAAATGGATTTTCAACTAATTATAACTTTCCAGTAGCCATCACTCTTGCAAAAGTGGGCACAGCAGTTTTTCTATTCGTATTCGCTTGCAAAACATTTTCCACCGAAACATTCTCTGCTGAAGAAAAGCTCGAAGCAATAAAACAGGCACTTGTTGACCTTGCAATGGAGTCTGAGGTCACTCTAGGGAGTGCAGCCTACATTGATGATAAAGGCGTCTTACATGAGTCCACCCTAATGTCCAGCAGTAACAACGTGCGAGGCGTTCGAGTGCTTTCTTATCTTGAGGAAGCTGGGATTCCAGTAGCGCGAGTAGAGGCATCAATGCTATCCGATCGGACCTGCCCGGGCGCACGACCGGAACTTCGACGCGAGGCAGTAGTGCGGGTCGGATACAGCGGTGAGAATAAACGTTTGGGTGATCATTACATGAGTGAGATTGCGGCACTTTCAGAAGATGTCCTCATAGAGTCGTTCAGAAGCTCGTCGGCTTGGACGGCAAGGCCCGAAGTTAGGTTTGCCTCCAATTACGATAACCTTGTTTCTGGAGCCTCAAGTGATCGCGTTCCTTATCGTCTCGATGTAAGGTTGAGCGATTACAATCCTGCGGCCAAAGCTGGACCACAAGAGGTTATGGACGTCGTTAGAAAGGGTTTTGAGGCTGGTAAGTCTGCCGTAGAATTTTCTTTGGGCTTTGCTGAGTGGTCAGGTGTTTCAGCAGGTGCCTGGTCTATCTTTCCTCTTCTGAACGATGGATTTGGAGGGGGCGACTACGCCCCAGATCCGAGTACCGACCCCGCTATTCCAGCGAATCCATACTATCCCGGGACAGATGGCTCTGGACAGCAGGCGTTTCGAAAGTTCTTGGGAGCCTATAACTTGAGCAAGCTTCCTGACTATGCTCGCGACAACGCCCCTTGGTCTGGGTCGAGAATTGATTTAGAGTTTGAGTTGGTAGATCGACAGTTTGATACTCCGATGTGGAGTAAGACAGTGACGCTCAACTACCCACGATTGAAGAAAGGTTACTCGAAAGAAGCAATCCCACCTGAGTTTAAGCACCAGATTGTCGTTGCCACTGAACATATGCTGACTGAGATTACTGAATCTATGTCGTGTGTTGCCCAGTACTATCATCTGAAGAATGCGGATGGTGCAAGTGGTACAGCGTCTATAAATGCTGGCTCACTCGCTGGAGTGATGGTTGGTGATCAGTTTTTGCTCAGCAGTGATCCAAATATTTTGAATGCAGCGATTGATTCTTCAGCGCTATCGACTTTGTCTCTGGCAAGGGTTGAGTCAGTAAGCCGCCATAGTGCGGTGTTACGGCATATTGCAGGGCCGCGTTGGACCAGCTCGCAGGCAAATGAAAATTTAGTGGCACTTTATTTCTGAGTGCAGACGGAGGAAAAGATGAAATTGAAACCACATAAACTCAAATATTCAAAGCTTTTTGTAGCGTTGTTCGTGATGTCGTTGTTATTTTCATCTGTCTCAGCAGTTGCTGAAAGTCCGGAAGAAGCCCTTGCGCAACTGATTAAGGATGTTCGATTGATGACGCCGACGCTTGCCGAAGCCTTCGCTGATGGTAGGTATATTACAAAAAAAGGTGACACGTTAGATCGCATAATCGCGAACACAATGGTTGATAATCCGGTGAGAAAATCTATCTTGCGTCAAGCGATAGTTCTAGCAAATCCACATGCGTTTAAGCGTAAAAATCCGAATTGGATGTATGCAAATAAGCAGTTAAAACTCCCGACGGCAGAAGATATTCATAACGTAGTGTTTACTAACTCAGGAGGGATCCTGGACGCAAAAAAGGCAGCTAGCGTAGAGCGAAAGTCATGGGTTCAATACCCTTAAAGAATTCACGGAGCCTAACCCGCAATGGACTCTAAGGCGTTATGATTAAAGTCAAGAGGGTTCTGATGTGCTAGGTCCTGAGCAAGTCAATTTTGCAGTAAGGCCTACCCCCATTTTTCTCGAGGGCACGGTGTCCATCGATATCACCGAGGACGTTGCACGTGATCTGTCACTACGTGATGGACAGATTGTTCGCGCAGTTGTAGGTATGCGGGGCGAAGAGCTCCGGCTTTCTATAGGCACAAGAGAGCTTGTCATAGGAAACAGAGACCTTGCCACCGTAATTGGAGAGCAACTGAAGACGGGAGACAGGATTGATCTGCGCGTTACAAACAACTCCACAATACTTCAACCGCTGGTATCTCCTGGTGTAGGTTCAGCGATGGCTTCACCGGGGTCGCGGTTAATGAGTCTACTCTTTCGTCCGCCCCAAGATTCAAGCTTGACACAATTGTTCTCTCCCCAGAGTCCCTTACCGGGGTTACAACAGATTGCTGAGGGTGAGAATTCACGCTGGTTAGCACAGCTGATACAAAGCATGGCGAGGCTTTCGCCCGAGGCCGTAAAACGGGCGCTAATTGCCTCCGGCCTGTTTACGGAAGCTCGGATTAGCCGGCAGCTTCTCGTCCCTATGGACCTTAAGCAGATTCTCAAGTCCATTTTAAGGGCACAACCCTCGCCATCGATAATCGCAGGTGAATTAGAATCTGCGGTGGACGAGATCGAGATGCGTCAAGTGGAAAGTCTTCAGGCACAACAGAATCGAGCACTGTCTTACAGCTTTTTGTTACCTTTTAACGATGCGAATCCGGTTCAGATTGAATTTCAGCGTGATCCCGTCGGCGATGATGAGAAAAACGCAGATTGGGTCATCAATCTTCATACCGATAGTTCTGTATTGGGTGAGTTGTGGCTTAAAACAACTTTAAAATCCTCGCTTCGCCTAGATATGGAAATGTGGGCAGCTCGTTCTGATGTAGCCAAATTAGCGCGGTCGGGTTCAGGGGAGCTTCATCGACAACTTGAGGAGTTCGGGCTTGCTCTTGGAAAGATGACGGTTCATCATGCACGTAGGCCATTAGCAGGTATTAGTGATGAGAAGCCCCTTGGCCCGGGTGGTGTTGTGGATGTAATCACATGACATACAAGCCGGTGAAGAAAGCCGTTGCGATCGAGTACGGTAAGAACCCAGTCCCTATGCTAACCGCCAAAGGGCAAGATGATCTTGCTGAAGCGATTATTGCTGAGGCGCAGCGCCAAGGAGTTCATATTGCTAAGGATCCGCAACTCGTAGCATTACTAAGTCAACTTGATTTAGAGGGAGAAATTCCTGAAAACCTTTATGTCGCTGTGGCTGTAATATTGTCTTGGGTATACTGGCTAAAGGGAATTGAACCAGAAAGTTATAGTAGAAAAAAACCACGTTAGCGGATTCATATTAGGCATTTCCTACTGAGTTTTTCCGATTATTAGAGCGGATCTTGCCGAGTCTGTCATATACTTCTACACTACTGAGGGGATCGGGTGTCTGGATGGTGTGCAGCGCTCCACGAATAGTTTCTAGTTTTCGGTTAATAAGAACTTCATTGCGAATGTGTAATTCTTTGCACTCCTTCATCAAATTCATAACCTGCCGCCACATCGTTACATTATCCGCCAAAGCATCCTTGCTATCAGTGTAAGACTTGATGCGATCTAAAAGCTCCTCACTTGCTAAAAAATCAAGAATTTCAAGCTTCTGACTTTGAAGATTTTCAAAAAGTTCTAGGTTTTGGTCTTTCAGCGACTCAAACTCGTTTGAGAGAACCGATTTAAGTGCATTTGCTTTGTGTAGGGTCTGTGAGATGTACTCAATTTCTGTATTCGGCATTATCTGCTAATACTTTTTCTATGAGGCCAAAGCTTACTTGAGCTTTAGCCTTGGTTGAAAGAAGATCCTAGGTATTACCAACCATCATTTCAATGGCAAGAAAGTTTTCAGCTATCCTGCGCTCGTTTAGCGGATAATTACCTTCCTTAAGTGCAGCTTTAATCGCGTTGACTTTTGCCTCATCGAATTCGGCAGTGGCAAATGCCTTTTCTGCTGCCTTACTCAATATCAGCTGATCCTCTTGTGGATTCACGGCCCCTTTTCTCTCAGCTGGGGCGTCAAGTGCTTCACTGGCTTTTTTCAGCTTTTCAGCTGCATCAGCGGCCGCTTTGAGCTGTGCTGCTGCTGATCCAACGCTCGAGATTAAACTTGTCATATCTTCCATCCCTTAGACAATTTTGCCTAATGTATTCTTCCCTTACACAATTAGTCGGCACGTTGCCGCTTTTCTTTAACAAAACCGGCATTAAATTGACTTGATGATACCTCGTTTACAATCCATTTTAAAGGCCCTTTGCGCTGCCAATGCCAGACACCACAGCCTTTACCCTTTCTCCGGATTCTGGATTGAGTAAAACCACTTGCTCACCCATCTTGCCACTTTCTAAAGCTTCCATTGATACGGTAATTAACAACGACCCGCGAGTAACGCTTAAGTTTACAGTATCACCTTTGTTTATTAAAGAAGCGACTTGAACGTCGGACGCGCGCAGCGGGCTGCCTGCTTGTATTGTCCTAATTACTTCCAAGTACTCAATGCCGCTTGTTGAAAGTATGGCGTCAGGTTGTAGATCGCCATAAAAGTCCTCGATGCGAGCATTCGATGGAGATAACAATCTCCCTCTAGTTAAGGTTTCTTGAGCTACGAGAATTCGGTGGCGTTGCTTCAAATCTCTTTCGTGTAAAACGTAACCAGCTGGCAAGCTTCGGGCGATCAAGGCGTTTTCAAGTAATCGTTCCGGAAACCTCTGAGCCGCAGATGCTTCGCTAATAGCTCTCATGCTGCGTTCATAATCACCATCCATAAGACGCTCTCCCGCGAGTTTATCCTGCTTTAAAACATATACTTCGACGCTCCGCGACAAATGTTGGCGGCGCACAAGCTGATCAGTCGAAACCGACCTCTTGAGAATTTGGTTTTTTATAGCGGCACTATCTTTTATTAATCCAGAATTATGGCCAACCCTGTATTTGTCCGAGAGTTCAATGTCCGCGATTTGCAGGCGGTGACCTCTAGGGAAATTATCTTTGTATACGTAATACATATCTGTGCTTTCGATGGATACCCTTATAAAAGCTTTCCATGCAATTTCTGCGCAGTCGGCGCGAACTTGTTGACTGTCAGAGGAAAATGGAAAACTAATCTCAAAATTATTCGGACATTGCGGCACTATAAGGCGGCGATCCAATGCAGCTACGTTTACATCTGCTTGATCAATGTTTTTTTCTTTTGCGATCCATTTTTTAATTTGGGTAATTAAGAGTTTTTTGGAGGGAGGAAGCGGAGTGTCATTTGCGGTGTATGCGAGCTCGGTCACCGAAATGATTTGAAGCGATAATATAATTGTGAGAGCAACCCTTGTCATATCGCCAGTATGATCTCTAGTTTGAGGTGACGCAATACTGACATTTCGGCAAGTGTTAGCGGCAAAAATATGCCGGCAAAGCGGCATAGTGGTTTATATTTGAATGCATTTTTTTCATTAAGTGTATGAATTAAGTCGGTTTCTTGGGTGGTTAATTTCTTAAAAGCAATGATTGGCACTAGATTTGCATCTTTGGGGAGTGAAGAAGATTTACCTTTCCTAACCGTTAGTAAATCGACAGGTTTTTATCAAACTTTAGTGGGAAATTATGAAAGTTTTTGAATCAGCATTTAGGTTACACGAGGCCGCGTTACAATTACGCACACAGCGCATGGAAGTGCTCTCGAAGAATATTGCCAACGTTGATACCCCAAATTACAAAGCTCGAGATATAGACTTTGAGCAAGCACTCAGGGAAACATTAGCAGATATTGAGCATAACTCAGTGGTTACGACCCACAAAGATCACCTAGGCGGAAAGCCAGATCGTGCTAGAGGAGCCTTGAAGTACAGTATACCGTTTAACACACCGCTCGATGGTAACACAGTAGAAATGAGTGTTGAGCAAGCCAAATACGGAAGAGCTGCTGCAAAATATCAGGCAACTCTCAGGTTTTTGGAGAGTGACATTGGCGGTTTTAGAAAGGCCTTGAGAGGAGAATAGTAAAAATGTCTATGGATAACATTCTCGGTATAGCTGCCACTGCTTTGAATGCGCAAATGGTAAGACTCAATTCCATCGCTTCAAATATGGCAAATGGTTCAACAGTTGGGTCGACACCTCAGACGGCTTATAAGGCGAAGCGTCCTGTGTTCGAGGCACTATTGAGAGAAGAACAACTTACCCAAGGTGCTGCGTACCTCGGAGGTGTCAAGGTTGTAGGAATGGTCGACGATCCATCGATTAATAGGAAAGTGAGAGATCCTGGGAACCCGAAAGCAGATAAAAATGGTTTTGTTTACGCATCCAATGTAAATGAGGTAACTGAAATGGTGGAGATGATGGCGGCGGGTAGAAGTTATCAAAACAATGTAGAGGTTGTGAACACCACAAAGCAGCTGATGATGCGAACTCTTGAATTGACAAAGGTATAATAAATGACCTCTCCTATTTCAGCAGCATCTATCCTTACAACGTCTCAGTACGAGGAAGAACAGCTTACTCGAGATACATCCCAGGACGATATGGGAAGGGATGCGTTTTTGAAATTGTTTACCACCCAATTGAACAATCAAGATCCGTTGAATCCGATGGAAAATGAGGCATTCGTAGCTCAGCTAGCTCAGTTCTCTACTCTTGAGGCTAACTATAGCATTAGAGACTCGATGGATGAGATGGTTGGAGGCATGCAAAGAGATCAGATGCTTGCGGGCGCTAACTTAGTTGGAAAAAGTGTAGCCGTTGAGGGCGGATTTTTTAGTTCCGAAGAGGGTAGCATTACCTCTGGAAGCATTGATTTGGAAAGCGGTGCGGATTCGGTGACCATGAGTATTTATGATTCAGCTGGCGAGCTTGTGTTCCGAGAGACTACGGGAAACCGTCTGCCTGGGCGAGTCGATCTTAATTGGAATGGTATGAACCTGCAGGGTCAGGTTGTACCAGGTGGGAATTATGTGATGGCGGCAAGCGTGACTAGAAATGGGAAGTTGGAGTCTGTGCCAGTTACGACTCTGGCTGAGGTCAGGAGTGTAAACTGGAATCCTGCATCACAGGAAATGGCGCTAGAAATTGGTAATGGTTCGCTTGTGTCGATGGCTGACGTGAAGCGGATCACTATGTGATTTGGAAATGGTTAAGTAAATAGGAGACTGAAGAATGTCATTTTATACTTCATTAACGGGGTTGAACGCTGCGACCACCCAGCTGTCGGTTACGTCTAACAACATAGCCAACTCAGGGACAGGGGGGTTTAAGCGCTCTGAAGCAGACTTTGGTGACATCTTTGCCACCTCCCCACTTGAGAAGTCCAGTTCAGTGATTGGACGTGGTGTGTCGCTTAAGGAGGTGAGTCAGGAATTCAGTCAGGGCAACATCGAAAACTCGGCAAACGCGCTTGATTTGGCTATCGCGGGGGATGGCTTTTTTGCTCTAGAGTCTTCGGACGGAACAAAAGTCTATACCAGAAATGGAGCGTTTATGCTCAATGAGCAGAACCAGATGGTGAATAGTTCTGGTCAGGCTTTGCAGTCGTTGCCGGTGGATTCGACCAATAAAGCCGACTTTTCACAGGATCCAAGTGCGATGACGATTCCCCGTAAGACGGTCGCAGAGTTCCAACCCACTACCGAGATTGAGTTAGGTTTAAATCTTCCTGCGCAGGTGACACCCATCACGGAAGCATTTAACCCATCCAATCCTGATACATACCACAAAACGACGTCCCTAACGGTCTACGGGACGTCAGGGTCTGCAAATCTTGCGACCATTTATTACGTTAAGACACAGACAGCAACTGCTGATGATCCGTTTAATAAGTACCAGACACATGTATACATAACCGATGATAACGGGGTAGCTCAGCCGATTGATACCGCACTGATTCAGAAGGCTGAGAATGCCGGTGATCCGATGTACATAAACAAGTATGGCGAGATTAAGTCCCAGTCAGAGCTTCAAGAATTGCAGCGGACAAGTACGGAGAGCGATAAGTACCTTATCACGCAGGGAACGCTCTATAAAAAGTATTCATTTGACACTCTAGCCGAACCCATCCCATCTAGTGCAGCTAGCATTGAGCTGTCCGATATGGGCGGTACCGCAAATATAGATGCCTTGAATTTGACTAATGGAAGCGATGGTTTTGATTTTTCCGGATATTCTCGGGAGGAGTTGAAGGACCTTTTCGCAATGTCGATTGATGGCTCTGCCGATGTCAAAGTTGGCCTGGAGCATTTAGCCGGTAGTACTGTCCCAAGGTCAGGCACCCAGATCGCACAGGAGCTTGAAAATGTTTTGAATGCGCGGTTTGGAGATTCCGGGCGTTTTGATTACACCAAGGAAGAGTCTCAGAAATTGCAAATCACGCGTTATACAAACGATGGTGATCTTGACGGACAGTTCATACTCAATACTTCGGATATAATTCAGGATTACATGCGCACAGGCAGAGTACCGCTCGCTGATGCTGATTTGTCTGCAACTGGAGGTACCTTTAGCTTGGATGATGGTGCCAATACAGTTCAGGTGGCCTATGATGCTGGAGCAACACGAGCTAACATTTTTGCCGCTTTGACCGGTGACGTTGTTAATGCCGGCACAGCTGCTGTTGTTGCAGGCCCGGTTCTGGCCGATCTACAGTTTACCCTCACTGACAACGGGATTGACGCATTAACCATGTTTTATGGCAATAACGAAGTCGATCCAGAAGATCCAGCGACTCCTGGGTTACCTGTCGCGACTAAGCCTGTTTTCACTCTTGATCAAGAAGCGTATGTTGCAGCCGATGGTACTAATGTCGTCGCACAGACGATTGTACTGAATTCACAGATGAATGACGCTTTAATGCCTGCAGACGATGAAGGTGTCAACAGTAACTTCATCCAGCCAGAAAATCTTGCAGTGGCGTTCAATCAAAAGTTGTCTCAGACAGTAGGTTTTGAGGATGTTACTGTTTCTTGGGATTACGCGAGGGTTGGATGGAGAATTCAGCAAACTCGAGATGATGTTGGTCAAATTAATTTTTCTGCGGTGGGTACTGTAAATCCAGATGCTGCCTCGGGTTATGACCCGGCCGACGCAACCGCGATAAATCCTTTGTTTGGAGCAGGTGGTGGTACAGTTCAAGCTACGTATGATCCGACGGGGACCTCAGGAGGGACCACTGCTTCAATCGTGGATACAGATCTTGCCGATACTTTCATCAGTGTAGCCCCTCCGAAGGCCTCTTTAACTATACCTGTGAAAGATCAGCGCTTTGGCATCAATGTGGCGTATGCTGACAACAACTTCGTATTCTCTTCTGGTACAACTGGCGATACTTCTAGTATATCTATAACAGATTTGTATCCCAACTCGAATTTAAGAGAAGACATCGACAAGGCGGCTTTAAACGTCTCGCTCTTTGGCTTCGATACTGGAGATTTAGTTGTTGCACCGAATGTTTCCTTAATCGAGAATAAGCCTGCTGAGCGTGGTATCGTGTCTCAGCCCGCGAGCGTGACCGGAAATGTGATGGGGGTAGATGCGCGGAAGGCATTCCCTGTCAACGATGACAACCGAAGTTTAACTGTAATTATCGACGGAATTTCAAAGCAGATTCAACTCGATAAGGGTTCGTATTCGATCGGTCTGTTTACGACTCATATGGAAGAGCAAATAAATTTAATGGCTGATTCGTTGGGCCGGTCTGTATCAGGTATCAATGTGAGTTATAGTGAGGCAACGGGTGCGATTACTATAACTGGCTCTACAGCTTCTTCTGATTCATTTATCCAGATAGCGGGTCATTCTGACTTCGGGTTTCAGGGAGTAGATCCTGGCTTTGGTTCATCTTCGTCGTTCATCGAATTAGAGCCTGATATGTCAGGTACCAGCACCTTGTACGTCAAGCAGAACGCAGAGGGAGAGTGGATCGAGACGACTGATGGAGGTGAGTTTGAAGAAAATAATGTCCCTTACTGGACACCGATATTTCTCGATCGTGGTGAGTTGACGTTCAGTACCGCAGGTACGATTACGTCCCCCAACTCGATGATCACGCTAAAGAGTGCGGATGTTATTGGGGGAACGGTTGACTTAGACTACCAGAGAAGTACCCAGTTCAACAGCCCATTCTCGGTATTGAGTCAGACACAGAACGGGCGGCCAGAGGGCGACCTAGTTGGTGTGAGTATTGGTGACAATGGACTTGTTGAGGCAAGTTACTCTAACGGATCTCAAAAGTCTTTAGGTAAGATTTTGATTGCAAACTTTGCGACTCCAAAGGGACTTCGTCAGATTGGTGACACTACCTTCTCACAGTCCTCGAAATCCGGAGATGCGATTCTCAATGAGCCAGGGGCGGCAGGGTACGGGACAATTCGTGCAGGTGCGAGGGAAAGGTCGAACGTAGATTTGACGTCTGAGTTAGTAGACTTAATCACGGCTCAACGGAACTTCCAGGCGAATGCCAAGGCAATTGAAACAAGTTCGTCACTTACACAAACTATCATTAACATCCGGGGCTAGTTTTTAGGATTTATTTAAGACCGAGTCAGTAAAGAGGAGTACTTACCATTGGACAAGGCGGCATTTGTGGCACTCGCGTCGGTTATGGAGCAGGCAAAGGTACGTGCGTCCATTACTAACTCCATGGCCAATGCTACTACGATTGGTTTTAAAGAGAGCTTCGAGGCAGCTACCTCCGCAATAAAAGTAGAGGGGGCCGGGTCCCCGAGATTCGTACCCGCATTGGTGATGCAGGACGTCATCAAGCTCAAACCTGGGTATATCATAGAAACGGGACGTGGCCTTGATGTTGCCATGAACGACTCCACTGTGCTTGGTATACAGGCTGCGGATGGAACGATAGGATTTACCCGACGTGGAGATCTCAGAGTCAACGGTAGTGGTTTAATAGAAAATATGGCTGGGCAAATTGTACTTGGAGAGGGTGGAACTATTACCGCTCCAGAGGGCAAACTCTTGTCTGTGGCGCCTGATGGGAGAATTTTTGCTACCTCGCCAACGGAGCCCAACACTCCGGCAGAGGAAGTTGGTCAACTAATGTTGCGTGACGCCAGCGAAACGACTCTGGTCAGACGAGAGGATGGGTTGTTTACGCCGTTAGATCCAGATCAGAAGGGAGAAGATTTTGACTCAGGCCCATTGCCTGCATCCGTCCGTGGTGGTGCGCTCGAGGGAAGTAACGTGAGTGTCGTAGACACTATGGTTAAGCTCATGGATTTTACTCGCCAGTTTGAGATGCAGATTAAAATGATCAAGGAAATTCAGGGTATAGACAAGTCTGGATCGTCTTTGATGAAGAATTCGGGTTAACTTATAGTCCGGAGCAGCCCGTGCTCCTCAAGCTCCTACACCAATCCCTACCTTCCCAAATAATGTACTGCATTAGAGTTCCAAAGTTAAAAACAATTACGAAGCCTTGGGGGTGACGCAATCCTGACATAGCGGCAACTTGCAACGGCAACATGTTGCCGACTAAGTGGCAACATTCTATCGTTTTTTTTTCAGTAAATTTTTAGTGGCCAGTATACGCGGCAGTCCGGCAATGGTGGCATTTAAAGTGGCACCAAAGGTCGAGGTGGCATTGTTATTGCATAACTGAGGTTGAGAGTATTTTTTCCTGCCCTCACGTAAGAAAGTCGACAGTTATGATGAAAACTTTAAGGTCGATAACGCAGGTTTTGATTAGTTAGTGTACAGAGTAAGAGGAGAACATTAGTGGATGCTTCACTTTGGATAGCAAAGACAGGATTACAAGCGCAACAGACGCGGATGTCCGTAATTTCAAATAATTTAGCCAATGTTAATACGACGGGATTCAAAAAGGATAGGGCAGTTTTTGAGGACTTATTATACCAAAATGTTGCCCCCGCAGGTGGCATGGCAGATGCTCAATCAGAAACTCCTACAGGGTTGATGTTGGGGACAGGAACTCGTGTAGTGGCAACCGAAAAGCTCCATGAGCAGGGGAACATAATAACTACCGAAAATGCTATGGATGTCTCAATTTCGGGAGACGGATATTTTTCTATTCAGCAGGCGGATGGAACGCTTGCGTACACACGAGACGGTTCCTTCAAGATTTCTGCCCAGGGACAACTTGTTACAGCAGGCGGTGAGGTCTTGACACCCGCCATTACGCTACCTCAAAACGCGGTGGGTATAACGGTAGGACGTGACGGAACGGTTACAGCGGAGTTGGCAAATGGCGGTGGTGCAACTCAGGTAGGTCAAATACAGCTCAATAGGTTTATCAACAATTCTGGTCTATCACCTATGGGGCGCAACCTTTTGCGCGAGACTACCGCGAGTGGTGCTCCAATCGTTGGTATTCCCGGAGCTGACGGGGCTGGAATGCTCATGCAAGGAACCCTGGAGGCTTCCAATGTGAATGTTGTTGAAGAGATGGTGAACATGATAGAGACGCAACGCGCTTATGAGGTTAATTCGAAAGCAATTTCCGCTGCTGATGGAATGCTAAGATTCTTGAATAATAATCTTTAAGGTTAAATTAATGAATTCTATTAAATTTTGGATGGTCCTTTTGAGTTGTCTCGTAATTGGAGCCTGTGCGAGTAAGCCTGCGCTCATGCCCACGGCTGAATTTGCACCTATCATGCCGATCCCTGAGTTAAAAAAAGAGCAGGTAACGGGAGGGATATATAGTAGCGGTCGTGGTCTTTTTGGAGATCTCCGTAGCTACCAACCTTCAAAGTTGAAAGTTGGTGATATTTTAACCGTCCTTCTCGATGAGTCGACTCAAGCTTCTAGGAGCAATGAGGTTAAAACCAGTCGGGAGTCTGAAAACACCGTAATGAATCAGGCACTAGTAAATAATGTTGCTGGGAAACTTGGGATTGGACCCTCTTTATCTACGAATATTGGACCCTCCGGTGGTGCAATTACCAGCGACGGATCCGGTATCGCAGGGCAAGCGGCCCGTCTTACTGGTTCGATCTCGGCGATGGTCGTAGAGGTTTTCACCAATGGAAATTTAATGATCGTTGGTGAAAAACAGCTGGCCCTTACCGAAGGTAGCGAATTTATTCGTATCAAAGGAATTATCCGACCAGCCGACATACAACCTGACAATACGGTGCTCTCAAACCGCATTGCCAATGCTCAGATTTCCTACAGAGGTTCCGGTGAGTTGGCTTCATCGACAAAGACTCCCTGGGGAACGGAATTACTGTATAACTTATGGCCATTTTAAATTTTTGGAGTATTAGCTAATGCGGTTTCTTAGTTTAACCATCTGTTTCTTCTTGCTCCTGCAAGGTTATGCCTCTGCTGATCGTATAAAGGATTTGACGGATGTTGCGGGTGTACGTCCGAACCAGTTACTAGGATTTGGTCTTGTAGCCGGTCTTTCTGGCACCGGTGATGGAAAGGACCTTCTGATCACAGCACAACAACTACGTACGACTCTATCGGGTTTGGGGGTGAGTGTTGATGGCCCCATAAGTGATTTTGATCTGGGTGAGCAACTCCAGACGTTGGCCGCAGCAAATGCTAACAAGGAACTCAAGGTAGAGAACGTTGCAGCAGTGATGGTGACATCAGAATTGCCTCCGTTTGCAAAGCCTGGTCAGCGTGTAGACGTAAATGTTTCTGCGATAGGGGTTGCAGCCTCGCTACGCGGTGGAACTCTTATCCTAACTGAGTTGCGTGGTGTTGACGGTGAGACCTATGCTCTGGCACAGGGACCTCTAACTGTGACGGGCCTAACAGCTGATGCTGCTGGGGCCAGTGTCCAAATCGGCGTTCCTACTTCGGCGCGGATCCCGAATGGCGCTTTGGTGGAGCGCATGGTACCTAACCCTTTTGAAGACTCGGATCATATCGTTCTTAACATCAGGGAGTCAGATTTTTCCACATCAAACGCGATTTCCGCGGCGATCAACGACAACTTTGGTGGTGGCATTGCTAGTCCTATCGACGGGGTCTCAATTGCCATTTTGGCTCCTCGCGACCGCGGCCAGCGGGTGGGGTTTATGAGTATGATCGAGAATCTTGAAGTGACTCCAGGTGAGCCCCCTGCCCGCGTAGTGATTAACTCCCGCACGGGAACAGCGGTGATAAACCGTAGTGTAAGGGTTACAGCGGCAGCTGTAACGCACGGCACCATTTCTGTCAGTATTTCCGCAACGAATGAAGTGAGTCAGCCGGGGGCACTTGCCGGAGGCAATACCGCTTTGAATCAGAATGCGGAGATTCGGTTCGAGGAAGGGACGAATAAAATGGTGGTCTTCCAGCCAGGAGTTGATTTAAGGGAGATTGTGGATGCGATTAACCAGACTGGTGCCTCACCCTCCTCCATCATTGCTATTTTAGAGGCTCTGAAAACTTCTGGGAGTTTGAGAGCGGAGTTGGTGATTATTTAAATGGAAAATTCGTTTGATTTAAAATTATCTTCGCAAAGCTATCACGATTTTTCAGGATTGTCTGAACTCAAAGCGCGTGTGCAAAATGATGACGAAGCTGCGATAAAAGAGGTAGGGCAGAAATTTGAAGCCCTGTTCGTACAGATGATGCTCAAATCAATGCGAGAAGCGAATGAGCCATTTAAAAGTGATCTTATGGGATCATCCGCGCAAGATACTTTCGAGGAAATGTATCACCAGGAACTTTCTCAGGTAATGTCGCAGCGAGGTTCATTAGGCGTAGCGCAATGGCTGACAGAGACGATCCAAAAGCAGAGTGGAAAAGCAAAAGCTATCGATTCCTACAACCAGTCCTCTGCCTTTCCGATTAGAGATGAGGAAAAACGTGTATTAACACCTTTAAAATCACACACCTCGATGATGACCTTGAAGCCCGGAGATTATCGGTAATGGTTGTTCTTCTTAATAGAACTATGCTTCCAAAATCATTACAGGAGTACTTGTCGTGAGTGATATGTTTTCGATAGGTGCTAATGCGATTCAATTGTACAGACACTCACTCACCACTGTGAGTAATAATATTGCAAATCTTAATACTGAGGGATATTCGCGACAGGTTACAGATGTTTCAGAATCCGCTCCGGTCGAAAGAGGCAACATTTTTCTCGGCACTGGTGCTCGTCTCGAGGGGGTGGTTAGAGCATATGATGAATATACAGAGAGTAGCCTTCGAAATAGCAACAGTGATCTAGAGACACAGGAGCCGCAGGTTACTTATGCTAATCGCATCATAGATCTTATGGGTTCCGACACTGCCGGCCTTACCGGAGCTCTCGATCAATTCTTTGCAAGCGCAAGTGCACTCAGCACTGACCCTGCATCGACTACACAACGTGGAGTTTTTCTCAGAGATGGCGATATTCTTGCGGCACGCTTTAGGGAGGTATCTGGAGGTCTTTCAGATATTGAGGCAGAGACGCGGGCGGAGGNGAACCAACAAGTCGCAATAATGAATAGCCTAAGCGAGCAGATGGTTTTGGTCAATAAACAGTTAGCGCGAAAAAGCTATGCCGCAAAGCAGCCGCCAGGGCTTCTTGATACAAGGGACGCTCTCTTACGTGATATGTCCGCTGTTACTCGGATACATGTAACCGAGCAAACTAACGGAGAGGTTATGATTAATCTCGGAAGTAGTGGTGGTACACAGTTGGTGGATAGCGGAAAGGCCACCTTACTAGCAGCTGAATTTTCTGATAGCAATCCTGCTAAAGTCGACCTTATAGCAAACCCTTACGGAGATGCAGAGCCGACCAGTACCGTAAGCAGTGGTGCTCTGGGCGGGTTGATGAACCTTCGGAGCCAGACGTTGACGCCCGCGATAGAGAGCTTTGATCGTCTAGCCCAAATCTTTGTACAAGAGGTTAATAAAATTCATGAAGCAGGCCTAGACGCTGAGGGTAACCGTGGCCAAAAGCTCTTTGTTATCGACACTGTGTTTGAGGTATCTTCTCCCACAATCGGTGGGGATGTCGATGTTGAAATTGAGGTAACCGATCCCGATGCGTTCAAGTACTCGCCATTTGAAATACAGTATATGGCGACTGATAAAGTTTGGCGAATCAAAGATGATTCAACCGGTGCAGTCACATTCTCGGAGCCTGGGCTTTCAGTTCTTAATCACGCGGGGATGAGTATTACCTTTGATGGCCAATTGAATAACGGAGATACGTTTTTTGTGAATCCCAAGTCTCGACCAGCTTCCGGGATGCATTTGGGACTTACAGATCCGATGACTGTAGCTGCATCCGCGCTTATGCGGGTGGTACCAAGCAACACTAACATTGGTGATGCGAAGGGTAGTGTAAGCTTTAGTCAGGATCTTGATTTTGAGGGATTTCAGTTTGGCAAGAGCCTTCGTGCCCTCGTTAACAATCCCAATGCGATATCGGATAACAATGCAATTGGCAACAGTATTCAGCCTGCATATGTAATACCGCGAGGTGTGAGTGACGTAGCTCTCATGCTAGATATCCCGAAAGATAGCAATATGCAACTTCAGGTGATGACAAGTGAAGGCGTTCACGTGCTTGGGCACCCGATTGATGCTGATACGCAAGAGGGGATGGTGTCTCTTGATCAAGGTTTTCGCGAGAATAGTCAGTACAGTAGTTCCTATCTAAACGGTGAGGGTGATGGCTCTTATCTTGGCATGAACATGACTTATGGATTCTTGGCTAAGAGTAGTGAGAAGGAAAGTTTTCAGAATGACGCGGAAGGTATAGGTCTAATTAAGGTAACTACCTCAGTTCCGGCGAGCGCATACACAGACAGGATTTCCCTTACTGATAATACATCAGACGCAAGCATAGACGTGGTTGCTGCTAACTCATTGAAATTGAATGGTCACTCTCTAGGAGCGTTGACGCTTGGTGCTGGAGCTAAAACTTCTGCAGTTGCTATGGCCAATTGGATTAATAGCTCGGTCGCTACCAACAACGGAGCCGTTGTTCCTACGGAAGTCGTCGCTTCAGCCGCAGACCTAAACTTGCAGCTGTTAGTGTCAATCAATGGGATAGAGATTAGCCACGGTGCAACTGCACCGTCTACGGCTAGTGATCTAGTTACATTGATAAATGCTCAGTCAGCCGCGACTAACGTAACTGCCTCTGAAACACCGGGAGGAGGTATAAAGCTCACAAACGCGTCGGGTTATGAGGGTCAACCTATTACGTTGGGTAATCCGGATTCTAGCTCCGATTTAAATGCGCTCGGTAGTCAAAACAAGACCTTCACGAGTATTGGTGTTACCGCGGTGGCTCGTAATGTAATTAACGCAAGTAAGGCTGAGTTGAATTTCGCTCAACAGATATCGATAAATGGAACAACTATTACTGGCAACTATCAGGCCAACCCATCTGCAGAAGGCTTAGCCGAATTGATAAATGCGCAGTCAGCTATCACGAATGTCTCGGCTACCGCTCACAGTAACGGCAGTATCAGCATCACTAATGCGGCTGGTTTTGAAGGAGAAAATATAGAGCTTGGAAATCCGGTTGCCACTTCATCTACCAATACACTTGGACATAAAAATCAAGTTTACACAGGTACACTGAATTTGAGTAGTGAAGACAAAGTGAGGTTTACTTTTGGAGCGAATGGTGGACCGTCTGATTTGGTTGAGCTTGGGCTTAGAACAGGTCTTTATGTCGATGACGCGATTGGGGAAGACCTTGCAGTCTTTGTGACCGGTTCGGGAGTCGCCTCAATTTCTGCCGGTTATACAGAAACTGAGATGAATTCTGAGAATGAGTTACAGAAAGACGCACCATTTGTGGTGGCCTTCACGTCCGACGATCAGTACATTATTACCGACACCCGCTCCGAGACGGTGGTTGCTACACGTGCATTTGAGCCAGGAGAGCCCATAAAGTATCAAAATTTCTCGTTGATATTGGATTCGGCTCCGGTGAGAGGTGATACATTTACTATTGAAGAGAATATTGATGGAGTAGGCAACAACGGCAATATTTTGCTCATGGTCGAGCTTCAGAACAAGCCCGTTGTTGACGGCTATCAGTCTATAAGCGATGCATATATTGATACAGTCAGCACGGTTGGCAATAAGGCCACCTTGAGTCGGATTTCTCAAGAGGCGTTGCAGGTTGTATATGATCAGGCGGTAGAGACTAAAGATGCTGTTTCTGGGGTTAGCCTAGATTCAGAAGCTGCTGACCTCATACGTTTTCAGCAAGCCTATCAGGCTTCAGCGCAGGTAATTCAGGTGGCTTCAAAATTATTTGATTCAATACTAGGGCTAAGATAAGGGGACCCTTGTAATGCAGATTTCTACAGGACAATTGTTTGATCGAGGCGCAGAACAGATGAGCGCGCAAAAGTCCAAAGTGACCGAGATGCAAGCTAAACTTTCGTCTGGTAAACAGATCTTAAAGCCCAGTGATGATGCTGAAAAAGCAGGCACTATACAACGGATCAGGACGGCAGCCGGGCGTCAAGATGCCTATGAAAAAACGTTAAATACCATTAACGACCGGCTTGCCACAGAGGATGCGGCATTGCGTTCGATCGATAATGTTATGCAACGTGTCAGGGTTCTGGCGGTTCAAGCGAGTAGTGACTCCTCAACAGCAGCAGATCGGGAGATCCTAGCGATAGAGGTGAATTCTTTGAGGGGAGAGCTTATGGCTCTCACAAATATGCAGGATAGCACGGGTAACTATGTGTTTTCAGGCTCAAAAATGCGTACCGCTCCATATCAGGCCGATTCGTCTGGTGCTGTGACATATCAGGGTGACAATAATGTGATGGAGGTCAATGTCTCTGATCAACGTCGTATGTCCGTAAACAGGCCCGGTAATGACGTTTTTACTCCTGTGCTCCGTGAGAATGACGGTCAGGCACCAACTCGCATAGGATTTTTTACGGTTGTAGAAGATTTTAGGGATGCTTTGCTCACTAACGATGGTGATGGCTCAAGGAGGGCATTGAAAGAGGTTTCTCAGATGACGGATAACCTTTCACTGTCCCTTGCTAGTGTGGGTGGTCGGATTAATGAGGTCGAGGCTCAGTTCGACATACTTTCTGATACTAAGATCAGATTTGCGGGGATGCTGTCTGATGCGGAGGACCTCGATTACGCCAAAGCCGTCTCGGAACTTACAGCGGAGATGTTGTCGCTCGAGGCAGGTCAGGCGAGCTTTGCCAAAATAACGCAGATGAGTTTATTTGATTATATTCGTTAACCACAAACAACCAGTAATATAGTTCTTAAAAGTTAGGGAACAGAGTAAAAAACAATCATGTCAACAGATACAACCAACTCAAGTTCTTCTTCATCGACTGCTGCGCAGCAAATACTCACTACTTTGGGTGCTGGCTCCGGGATTGATATATTTAAGATGTCACGTGACTTGACCGATGTGGAAAAGTTACCCAAGCAGGAAAAAATTAATGAGAATATCGCTGCTACTGAGGCTCAGATTTCTGCCTATGGGCTTGTAAGTTATCAGCTTGCGGTACTTAAGCAATCTTTTGAAGGTCTTAATGATGCGAATGAGATGGCGACCAACACATCAGCGTCAACGAATGCCACTGCGGCAAGCTTTTCGTCTCTTGATGGTACCGCTCAGGTCGGATCTTACGACGTGACCGTAAAGACACTGGCTAATGGACAGCAAACCAAGTCAGATGAGTACTCGTCAAAAACAGCTCAGATAAACGGTGGGGCGGCCTTTAATCTTGTCCTCTCTACCGGCGTTAATGGTGTAGACTCGTCTCCGCAAATCATTGCCGTCAGCACAGCGACTCCGCAGGGTGTAGTTAATGCGATTAACGCAGGTGACTATGGAGTTACAGCGAATCTTGTCGACACTGGCACCGCTGGAGCGAATTATAGGATTATCCTTTCTGGAACAAGTGGCACGGCTAATGCGTTTTCTGTTGCTACAAGTTCTATAGATGGTGGTGCGACTCCGGACTTAGGGTTTGGCGACACAGGCACTGCTGCTGAATATGTTGTCCCGTTTTCTGGGAGTGACATAACCGGAGCTCAGTCATCAAATACGTTTACATTTACGGTCGGGAGTAAGACTGCAACGGTTCAGTTACATGGTGATCATGATAGTGATCCCTCTAACTCTGATCAGGCATTATACACTGGCCATGACGATTCGACTCTTTTAACAGCTATTAGTAATGCGCTCACAGCGGCCGGAATTACCGAGTACACAGCGTCTTCATACAGCGCAACCGGTCCAACTGTTAACGGGTTCAAGTTTACCGCGACTGCGAAAGCAGCGGTAACATCAGCGCCAACCGCTACGGTGGATGGTTCTGCAGTCTCTGTCAGCGAGTTAGTTGCGGGTGTGACCGAAAATACCATGCAAAGCGCAAGCGATGCAGAGATAACATTTAACGGTCTTACTATCACTCGCGCCACAAATACCATAAACGACCTTGTTCCCGGTGCCGTTTTATCGATAAACCAGGTTACCGAGACGGATAGTGCGTCTAATCCAGTGCGGCTAAGCATCTCTTCTGACACGAGTAGTTTAAAAATCAAGGTTGAGCAGCTTGTCTCTGATTACAACGATTTCAATGGCCTTATGGCTGAGTTGCAATCTAGTAGTACAGACGAAGACAACGAGATGATGGGAGCACTGAGACGAGATTCAGCCACCGTTCGTTATATACAAAGTCAATTGCGTGATGCTTTTCTAGCCGATGCCGATAATGCTGATGGCTCAAGCGATCCTCTTTACTCTTCCAGCACGAAGGGCTTGAGAGATATAGGTGTCTCGATGGACAAGAACGGCAACCTTACCTTCGATGAGGATGAATATGACACTGCGATCACAAATAACTATGAAAATATAGTTACTATGTTGACAGCAAATACTACGAACCAGAGCCTCTATAGCACCGATAACAAAGGGTTAGCGCAAAACATTGCCACGGTTTTGGAAGGGCTGACAGACGATGACGGGGTGTTAATGACCCGCAATGCGAATGCTGAATCGGCCAAAGAGGATTACGCGGACGAGTTGGCAGCCTTAGAAACCCGATACGAAGCAGTTTATGACCGTTATCTTGCCCAGTTCTCTGCAATGGAATCGATGATGGAATCAATGAACGGCACGAAAGAATATCTTGAGGGGCAACTCGAGTCCTTGTCCAAGGCTTACGATAATAATTAATATCCTCTGCAGGGTAGTCTCCCAATTCAGCGGTTATAATTGGTGTTAACAGGTGGTATCGATTGACAACCCTTAATTCCGGATGCGATCTTCTTTTTCTTTCCTACCCGTAAATAAATTTCGGTAACCATGTGGCAAGTTGAGGGAATGCGACAAGTAAAAGCATTAGCAAAATTTGTACACTAATGAACGGGATGACTCCTCGGTATATATCTGTAGTTTCGATGCTACTGGGTGCGACCCCGCGCAAATAAAAAAGTGCGAAACCAAACGGTGGTGTTAAGAATGATGTTTGGAGGTTTAATGCGATCATTACGCCGAGCCATACGGGATCCACTCCCATTGTCAATAAAACGGGCGCAACAATTGGTACTACCACGAACGTAATTTCAATGAAGTCCAATATGAAGCCGAGAAGAAATATCATTACCATCACAAGCAAGATTGCGCTTGCAACCCCTCCGGGTAGATCGCTGAAAAAAGCATGGACGAGCTCTTCACCCCCAAAACCTCTAAACACTAATGAGAATACCGTAGCCCCCACAAGTATGAGGAAAACCATTGAGGTAATTTTGGTAGTAGATTCGACGACTGATTGTAAAGTTTCCCGGGTCATGTTTCCTTTAAACAATGCAAGTAGCATTGCACCGCATGCCCCTACGCCTGCGGCTTCTGTGGGGCTTGCCGCTCCCGCTAGTATTGAGCCAAGTACAATGAAAATTAGGAAGATAGGAGGGATTAGGTCCTTTAATGAGAGCCAGAGGTTAGTGTTTGTATGAATTGTCGGATTGTTCCTGCTGACCGGGTGTGGATTTGAAAACAATATTAAATATATGCAGTAGAGGATTACTAGCAAGAGGCCAGGAATCATTGAGCCCGCGAATAGGTCTCCTACCGAAATGGTTTTAGGTGAGAAAATGCCGAGATTGAGTTGAGCATGTTGATATGCGCCAGACAGTGTATCGCCTAGAAGAACAAGCGCTATCGATGGTGGAATTATCTGGCCCAAGGTCCCAGTGGCGCAGATCATCCCTGTTGCCTGGGAGGCTGAGTAACCACGTTTGAGTAGCGTCGGCAGTGACATAAGCCCCATTGTAACTACGGTAGCCCCAACTATGCCCGTACTTGCTGCCAACAGAGCACCGACAATTATCACTGATACCCCGAGGCCGTTCTGGAACCTGCTAAACAGATGAGCCATACTTTCTAGGAGTGCCTCAGCGATTCTCGATTTTTCTAGCATTACACCCATCATAATGAATAGGGGTACTGCCATTAGCGAGTTATTGTCCATAATACCAAAAAGACGATTGGGGAGTGCTCGTAGGTATGCGCTATCGAAATGGCCGGTGAGCATACCAATTGCTGCAATCAGCAACGCGCTACCTGCAAGGGTCAGTGCGACTGGGTACCCTAGTAGTAAAAAGCCACATGTGCAAAAAAAAAGCAGAATTGGGAAGAACTCACTCATCGTTATTTGTTATGACCTCGTCCTTCGGATGTCTGAGCTTTTTGGTTATTAACGTTATTTCTCGGTGGGCTATTACTACTCCCTGTAAACCTAATAACAAAGGCATTATTAATAAGAGTGTTTTAAGTCCATACACGAATGCGATACCACTGCGCTCTTCTGAGCGTTCAAGAATCCACCAGCTGGATAGAACGTAATCCCAACTACTAACGATAATTACTGCGCACAGAGGAAAGAGAAAAAATATTGTACCAAAGAGATTAATATATGCCGACGTTAGTCTCTCGACTGATCGATAAAAAATGTCTACTCTAACATGAGCGTCATTTTTCAGGGTATAGCTGATACCTAACATAAAAACTGTGGCGTGCAGGTATTCGACCAGCTCTTGAACTGCAACTGAACCAATCGAAAAACAATAACGCATTATAACTATGGCCAGTACCAATAGGGCCATAATAGGTAGTAGCCAGGAAATTGATGTACCTAGACGCTCTATCAGATGATCTACGTTTTTCAGAACGGTTCTTGTGACGATCATGACTAGTTATCACTTTTTGGTGCGCGTTGCGATGCAGATATTTTTCTGTTCTGAAGTATAACGTTAATTAATTATTATTGTCATAGTGGTTAGGTTTACTCTTCCAATAACGAGTAGGTGGGGCTTGGTAAAAGAATGATTCCGTGTTGCCGATTGCAAGATTATAGACAAGTTTATGGTATCCTCAAAAGACATCAATTAACATTAATCTGACGCAAGCGGTCTATAGAGGTGGAAACGCTATGTCAGTGGTAAACGGTTATTAGCGCTTAACCCTAGGGTATCGGTTTTGACTAACTTTGAGAGACAAGCCGCAAAACCTTCCGAGCAAGCGGGTTCTCCTAAACCTTCGGAGATAGGCCTCGATGGCCAGTTTGAGAAGTGAACTATTTTGAGTGTCATTGCCCTTAATGTCATCGCGCCTGCGCTTAAATCTTCAGAACAGGTAGAGGAAAGTGTCTCAGATCTCAAAGCTTTAGCGTTGAAATTTCACGACCTAGCCAAGAATAAGGCAATAAATCTCCGTTTTTCTGCCGACGAGGCCTCAACCCGCTTTGTTTTAGAAGCCAAAGTTTCGAGAACAGGAGAGGTGATCCTTGGCGATGCGGTGCTTAGCACTTCGGCGAGCCTTGAGGCACTGAAGGGAGTTTTGTTTGATGACGTTTGTTAGACACTTCACCTTCACAGCAGACTTATTTTTTTGATATAGAATAAAAAATTGTCAGGAATCCGTTACTTAACCCGTTTTTTAAAAGTGATCTTTTAGAGTTTATAAGTGGTTACCAAAACTTTAAAGATTTCTGCCGAAAACCTGACAATCCGGCAAGATGTAGCGGAAAGCGTCTGCCACTTTTCCGGCACTACTTATTGTTAAACTGCAACAGTACCAGTAAGCAACTGATTTTTAAAGTAAATTTTTCTTGCCACCGGCAATGAAAAAAAGTTGGCACTCCAATTGCATCTTATCGGAAGAGAACGTTTTATTTGTTAAACGGCTTCGCTTTCAGCACCCTGCAGGTCTGAAAGTTATGGATTTAAGAAAGCCCCAAGCCGGCTTGAGACAGGTAAGCGATAGCATTAAGTCTGGGGAGACAGTTGATGCTACCACTGACATTACATAGGATCGGTAGTTGAGTTAGAAACTTTAGAATTTAATGCGAAAATTAGTGGCTGTCAGGAGTTTGAAATTTAGTGGTTAAGACAGCCCAATTAGAGGAAAGTGAAGATGACCGTAATTAATACGAACATTAGCGCGCTGATAGCACACCAGACGCTCGCCAGGAATGACCGCGATATGAGTCAGGCCATGACGCGACTGTCGACCGGATTGAGGATCAATTCGGCGGGTGACGATGCTGCCGGGCTCGCAATTGCAACGCGCATGACTGCACAGATGCAAGGGCTGGATCAGGCAGTACGAAATGCCAACGACGCGGTTTCAATGATTCAGACTGCGGATGGAGCGTCCATAGAGTTGGGCAACATCATCCAGCGGATGCGGGTATTGGCGGTTCAGGCCATCAGTGACACGTATACTGAGACGGACAGGAAGGCTCTGAACGCGGAATTCGCAGGCCTTCAAGAACAACTCGAGATCATCGCTACACAGACCGAGTGGAACGGTTCGCCTTTAATGACCGGCGACATAGGAAAAAATGGCACATCCACTTTCCACATCGGGGCAAACGCAGAGCAGTCAATGGAAATAACATTTGGCGATTGGACTTCCGCGGGACGTGGTGTATACCGTAATGGGGCTTCGACTCCCAATAACATTGGGCCGACTGACCTTCTAGAAACGCCTACGCAGCGAGAGATCAAGCCGGTTTCTGCTGTATATACCTCAGCCATGACTAATGATGATGCGCTATCTTCATTGGGAAACATGGTTTTGAGTGATGGAACAAATACTATGACTGTGGATGCGAGAAGCGTCACAGATCGTGCATCTCTTGTAGCAAAAATACAAGCTACCCCCGGTTATTCGGATATGTTGTTTACAGTGTCTGACAACGGAGGCTCTAACGTCTTTGGTAGCCCCGCTGTATACACAACGTCAATGACCGACCAAGAGGTAGCGGGTTTCGGTGAAGAATTAAAGATTACGGACGGATCCGGAAGCACTATTACGGTTTCTTCTGCAGACATGGCCGGCATCACTACAGTAGATGGCCTTGTGACTGCGATTCAANNAGCAACTGGATTCGCTAACATGGACCTACTTGTAAGTAAGTCAGATGACACTGCAAATGGTGGTTCAACGGGCCTCAGGCTGACTATGAAAAATGTCGGTGCTCCCGGCCAGGACCCACTTGTGGCACATAATGAGGTAGACCGTAATGTGATCGTTACCACCCCTTTCGCTAATGCGGCCCCGGAAGGTCTATCATTAAAGTATAAAGAAGCTGGAGCGGTTGCGTCCCCTCCTACTGTGACGTTGAATCAGATGAACGGTTCAGGGGCAGTGGTTGGTGATTTTGTAGTGGACATTACAGAACTTGAAATAGAGCATGCCGGTGAGCTCCCTGGAAGTAAGGCATTCACGGTGTCTGACGGTGTAACAACTCTTCGTATAGATGATGTAAGTAATCTGGTTTACCCAGGAGCTGACGGCGACACCGCCGGTAATGTTGCGAAGCTAGCGAAGGCAATACAGGCTCTTCCAGATTATGACAACTTGACTTTTACGGTGGATATGTCCGGTACTAATGTTGACAAGATGGCATTTACCTACAAGACGCCCGGTTTTGTTCAGACTTCTGTGCGTCCTACTGTTGAGTTTGGTCGGGTAGCCCCACAAACTGCACAGTTTAAGTTCACTCCTGTTACTGGAGCTGCTGAGAATCTTGTTGTGGGGGATGGGGTAACAACTGTTACTGTCGCCTCAACNGCAACTACCAGCGTTGCAGAGATGGCGACGGCCATCCAAGGTGGCACTGGCTATGCGAACCTTGGATACACAGTTTCTGCAAGTGGTTCGGATCTTGTTTTCACCGCGAAGTATGCCGGAGTTCCTGGCAATGCTAGCGACATTAATGCAGGCGCACCGAATGCTATTGTAACGTTCACCCAATCTGAAAGTACTGACCCCACTAGGGAAGATGTGAGAGCAGGGACTACAGAGATCAACCAGAACTATCCAAGAACTGTAAGCGTAGGTACCTCTGCCGGAAGTGATGGCGCTCCCACACCAACCCTGACCGTACAGGGTGTGAATGGTAGACCCGAAGTTGCGTCCACACCGTTCACTCCGTCAATTGACATACTCACCTCAGGCAATGCCAAGTCGGCTCTCGATAATCTCCTTCAAGCGCTTGATGGTATAAACATGCAGCGGGCGACCTATGGTGCAGCGATTAATCGGCTTGAACACACCATGGATAACCTCATGCAGATGTCATCAAATGCAGCTGCTACGCGTGGTAGGATTCAGGATGCGGACTATGCCAAAGAGTCTACTGAGTTAGCAAGGACTCAAATCGTTCAGCAGGCCAGTACAGCGATGTTGACTCAGGCAAATGCTTCGGCACAGTCAGTGCTTGCCCTCTTAAAGAGCTAAGTCGAATTTTGTAAGTGCCTTACATTCAGTTGTCTTTCATTAAGATGAGCGGGTGTGAACACCTTGCCTCCGCTTTTTGCGTTTGTTTTGATAAGGCCCCCTAGACATTCGGCTTCCAATTAAATCCCTCTGCTACTAACCGGACGAGGTTACCTTGGATTCCACTACTTTTGGAATTTAGCGTGCGTGCTGGTTTCTCAATTACCGATGCTTATTTTTTATTTCATGTCAATATTTTTTGTGAGATTCCCGGTTTAAAAACTTCTCATGTTTCTTTGTCTTTCTATAACAAAACGCGATGCCGGAAACTTGACAATCCGGCAAAATGTGGCGGGCACAGCATGCCGCTTTTTCAACACCAAGCAAATTGAAGCTTCACTGAAGGCTCTAAGCCATTGTTTTTATTGATTAAATTGATTGGCAATAGGCTTGCCGCCAAAGTTGGCATTGCTATTGCATTCATATATATGAGAAGAGCTGTAATGGGTCAAGGCGTCACAATGACCTCGCTTCCAAGGCACTAAAGCGCAAGGAGTGTCGAGCATAGATTTAACAGCTCTTGCAGAAGAAAAATCGACTGCAAGGGAAAATACTTTAGGGCAGGCAGTTAATTAAATGTTTGCTCATAGCTGTAAGAGGTGCGGATTCACTTTTACAACCCGTAGTTAAAGAGGCAAGGAAAGGAGTAGGTACATGGCTGGTTCGATCAATACGAACATAGGCGCTGTAAGAGCAACCAACGCGTTAGCGAAGAATGAGCGGGATATGACTACCGCCATGGAGAGATTATCCACCGGTAAGAGAATAAACTCGGCTCAGGATGATGCGGCTGGACTTGCTATTGCTTCGAAGATGACTTCACAGATCAATAGCCTTGATCAAGCTGTGCGAAACGCTGGAGATGCTATATCTCTCGTACAGAGTGCAGACGGAGCTATGATCGAGATTACAAACATGGTTCAAAGAATGCGGGAACTGGCGATTCAGTCAATATCCGATACCAATACTGCATCGGATAGGGCAGCTTTGAACCTTGAGTTTCAGGCGCTCGCGGCTGAGGTTTCAAGGATTGGTGGCAATACTCAGTGGAATGGCGGCAACATACTTGATGGCTCTATAGGAACTCAAGGAACTTCCACTTTTCACATTGGCGCGAATGCTAACCAAGTCATTACAGCAACATTTCCGACAATCGGTTCTGTCGAAGGCGATTTTGTAGCTAATTCTTCTCACCCTAGTAGCCAAACCGCTGCGACTACTGGGACGGCAGAGGTTTCAGGCGTCTATGATCACGCAATTACTGACGCTGGCGTAGTAGCACTCANTGGGGCTTTTACAGCTTCCGACGGTACTAACACGATTTCTTTGTCTCAGACGGTTACAGAAGNTCTTACCACAGTAGCCGAGCTGGCGGCAGCAATTAACACTGCAGGTACATTTGGAATGACCGCTGCCGTCAGGAATGACGGAAGTGGTGATGCTGAGGCTCTGGTTCTAACATTTGATGATGCAGGCGTCATAAACACAGCTCCAACTATGGGGGTAANTGCGGCCGGTACTGATCTTGCGCTAGCGGCAGATGCAACTGCAACTAATGCCGGGGTTGGAGCCACAGCTCAGAATTCGCAAATTACCATCCTCAGCCTATCAGACACTTACAATGTTTTGCAGGATGGAGACACTATTACTTACACAATTGACGGGAAGGCGGCTTCTGCAACCATTCAGTCGACACAAGCTCCCGACGGCACATGGTCCATGACCGGTGTAACTCAGGCTACCGCTCGCGGTGTTCAGGGAGAGGCTTCAGGTGCGGTCGAGCTGGCCTTTGTCGATAGCAGGACTCTGAAGTTGACAGGGACAACCGGATTTGGCTTTGAAGTTGGTAATATTCAGGTTACTCGGGGTATCGCTGCCGATATTGGCAAGACCGATATTTCAAGCTTTGCAACAGCGACTGCGGCACTTTCTGTCCTAGATGGCTCAGTGGCTTCGGTCAACATGAAGCGGGCAGAGCTCGGCGCAACTGCAAATCGGCTTGAGTATGCGGCAGATAATATGTCGCAGGTGGCGATGAACGCACGAGCATCTCGAAGCCGTGTCGAGGACGCAGATTACGCGAAAGAAACTACAGAGCTTGCCAGGACGCAGATCATACAACAGGCAGGAACAGCGATGTTGGCACAGGCTAACCAGTCAGCACAAAACGTATTGAAGTTATTACAGTAATCGATGAAATTTTAGACTGGCTTGGATTAGGTAACAGGAAGTAAAGGCAGTAAAGAAGAAATGGAAGTTTAACCCGGTACCCTAACATAGGAAGAAGGTACCACAGCAACTGATATAGATGAGGATGTAACTGATGGCTACTATTAACACTAATATTGGCGCAACCCGAGCGGCAAATGCGCNGGCAAACACNGAGCGCGACATGAATGTTGCGATGGAGCGGTTGTCCACGGGTAAGCGTATCAATACAGCTCAGGACGATGCAGCAGGTTTGGCGATTGCCTCTAAGATGACATCGCAGATCAACAGCCTTAATCAGGCAGTTCGTAATGCTGGAGACGCAATTTCCATGGTGCAGAGTGCAGACGGTGCTATGATCGAGATCACAAACATGGTTCAGAGAATGCGTGAGCTCGCAATTCAGTCTATATCCGACACGAATACTGTCTCGGACCGATCAGCTTTAAACCTTGAGTTTCAGGCCCTCGCGGCCGAGGTTTCGAGAATCGGAGGTAATACTCAGTGGAACGGTGGTAACATACTTGACGGTTTGAACGGTGTAAATGGTACGTCTACCTTCCATATCGGTGCGAATGCAGATCAAGTCATCACGGCTACGTTCCCTGCGATTGGCTCCACGGAAGGGGATTTTAATGCAAACGTTGCCCACCCGAGGAGCCGAGTTGGGTCGACCACAGGCACCGCTGAGGTAGCCGGTAAGTATACTCATGCAATAACAGATGCTCAGGTAGCCGCTCTAGAGGGATCCTTTTCAGCTTCAGACGGTACTAATACCATTACCTTGTCGTCAACAGTGTTAGAGGGTTTGGCAACTGTTGATGATTTAGCGGCCGCTATAAATACCGCTGGGACTTTTGGAATGACAGCAACGGTCACGGTTGACGGGAGTGACAATGACGCTCTTGTTCTAACATTTGATGATCCTGGAGTTATTAATACAGCGCCAACGATGAAAACAATTGCAGTCGCAGATGGTGAGGAAACCCCCTTGGCACTAACTGAGACCATAGCTGGGGCTACAGCACAGAGTTCTCAGATCACGACGCTAAGTCTCTCTGACACTTACTACACCCTTCGGGACGGTGATACGCTGACTTATACGATCGACGGCAAGGCAGCATCAGCAACTATTCAGTCTACACAAGCTCCAGACGGTACTTGGTCTATGACTGGAGTTACACCGGCTACTGCACGAGGTGTAATAGGTGAAGCTTCAGGTGCCGTTGAGCTTATCTTTGTCGATTCCTCAACGTTGACCTTAACCGGAACCAATGGAAATGCTTTTACAGTGGATAATATTCAAGTTACTCGGGGTATTGCTGCCGATATTGGTAAGACTGACATTTCAAGCTTTGCAACTGCGACGGCTGCGCTCTCTGTACTCGATGGATCAGTGGCCTCGGTCAACATGAAACGGGCTGAGCTTGGTGCGGTAGCAAATAGGCTCGAGTACGCCTCAGACAACATGTCAAACATCTCAATGAATGCAGCGCAGTCTCGAAGCCGCGTTGAGGACGCAGACTATGCTACCGAGACTACAGAGCTCGCTAGGACGCAGATAATCCAGCAGGCAGGAACAGCGATGTTGGCCCAGGCTAACCAGTCAGCTCAGTCGGTATTGAAGTTACTCCAATAAGTGAAATCAGCTGAACCTACACAAGTCCGCGTCGGATGACGCGGGCTTCTTTCTTCATTTTTGAATCATCCAAAGCGCTTTTTTAGACTCATTCAAGATCTTTCATAGCCCTTTTCCGGCAATGTATTGCCAGATGCGGCACGATATTGCCGGAAACGGCAAGAAATTGCCTAAATTGTTGAAT
>NZEU01000049.1 GCA_002689135.1 Porticoccaceae bacterium | reverse complement strand
GTTGTGTTCGTCCATAGTGATTACGATGATAATACGCCCACAAACCCGTGGTCCCGTTTGTGCATTAAAGAACTTTTCTCATGTGGCGAGAAAAATTTAGCACTATTAAGCCTAAAAAGGAAAGGTCCGTTAAAAGGCTGGGCGATTGATGAGAGAGTTACATGGCGAGAGTCTGATCATTCTGTTACTGAATGTGTGATTACTGGCGTCAATATGTTAAAGGGTAATGCTGAGAATTTTTTATCAGGTCCGCCAGTGCGAGAAGCCGAGGGACATATTGTGCTGTTTCCTGCGACAACTCAAGAGTCCAAAAATCCCCATTTTGTCCTTTGGCGCGACTTTGTGAGATTTTTTTTGCTAGAGATCCCTGTCCTGTATTGTAGGCAGCCAACGCTAAAAGCCAATCGTCATCAAAGAGCTGATGCAGGTATGCTAAGTATTCAATTGCAGCGGTTGTTGATGCTACAACATCACGGCGTCCGTCGTACCAGTTATTTTTCTTTAGCCCAAAGTAGGCACCAGTGGAAGGTATAAATTGCCAAAGCCCTGAGGCATGGCTCCGAGAGTAGGCGAACGGATTGAACGCGCTCTCGACGATTGGCAGTAATGCTAGTTCAAAAGGCATGTTAGACTTTTCCAGCTCCTCGACGATAAAAAAGAGAAATGGCCTCGAGCGAACAAATACTGTCTGCAGATACTCTCTTCTCTGGAGGTATTCTTTCCTGTAAGAATGCACTCGACTGGGCAAGCTTTTCGGCAAGAGCCTGTATCCCTTGCGTAATCGTTGCCATAAGTCTTTGTCACAACTGTTTTTTGTTGCCAAAGATTTATTAATATCTGGGGGAGTGTTGGCTTTTTGATTAGAGATTGGTAATGACCTGAAATTATTTAATTGCGGGTTTGGAGAGAGTGTTTCGCTTTGACGGAGCTTTAACTCGCTTTCCGAGGTATCTAACCAGGAGCAACTTGAAAGACAAATGGAAGTTACCATCGCCACCATTAGCGGTAAGTGAAACATCACTCTGTGTTGCAGTCTGAACAATGTTGTTAATTCATCCAATCAGGGATAAAAAGGTTTTTTTGAACACGATTTTTATCAGATTAAAAAATGTCTTTCCACTTTCGAAGGGCCTCAAATACTGCTTGCTCGCTACAGTCATTAATATTAAATTTTTTGTGTACTGCGCTAATGACTGATTCTTTACTTACTCGCAAAAAAGGATTGGTATCACGCTCTAATGAAAGGAGACTTGGCAAAGTTGGTTTGTTCATATTTCGCTTTTGACAATCATCTTGATAACGTTTTGTCAGCTTATCATTATTGGGTTCTACTGAGCTTGCGAAATTTAAATTAGCGATCGTATATTCATGCCCACTGTAGATGAGAGTATTTTGGGGTAATCTTTTGATTTTTCCTAAAGAGCTATGCATTTGGTGAGCTGTGCCCTCAAATAGCCTCCCGCACCCCCCACCAAACAGCGTATCTCCAGCAAATAATATATGGTTGCCGCCAAAGGAACTGGACGAAAAATAAGCTATATGGTCACTCGTGTGACCGGGAACTTCAATTACACTAAATCTATTTCCATGGAGTAGTAGATCGTCATTTTCCCGGAGTTTTTTCGTTATACAATTTGCAGGAGAGTTGTGAGGTCCGTACACGGGAACATCGTAATAGACGACAAGATCTTCAACACCCATAGTGTGGTCTGGGTGGTGATGGGTAATCAATATCCCGAGTAAATTGATTTTTCTTTTTTTGAGCCAGTTAAGAACAGCCGACGCTTCTCCTGGATCAACCACAAACGCTGAAGATTCAGTATAGTTTACGAATAACCAAATGTAATTATCTGTCAGTGATTCGATTACCTCGACGTCTAATACAATCTCTCTCATCGATCAACCTTTTTATCTGGTTTTTGTAGTCCGTAGCAAACATAATACGATCTACAAAATTCTTAGTCACTTAATATGTCACTTTGTATTTATAAAAAAATCTTAGGACCTTTCTTTCGTCGGTTCAAAGTCAGCAATTTAGCCATTACGGCTGAACGTCTCAGATGCTGGTCATCCTCAGATTTTTGGAGTTACATAATTGATTGCGAAAAGCGTGTTTTCACTTCAAAGTTTTCACAACTGCCCGGTTATCGCTTGCTGAGCTTGGGAGCAATTGGTGATCGTAAAAGTCTAGATTGTTTTGGTCAATTGCATCGCTTCAGTTTCTATGCCTCGGATATTGAAGATCAGCATGCGGCTGTCTGTGATTATAGTCAATTACCGATGCCGACGGGCGTTCTCGATGTGGTTCTCTTACAGCATGGGTTGGAGTTTTCTTCCTCACCAAAATTAGTTTTGGCTGAGGTCTGCAGAGTGGTCATGCCCGGAGGGCATTTGGTGTTGTGCGTTTTTAATCCTTTTGGTTTCCACGGAAGCATCAAATTTCTGATGCAGCTACTGACACGACGGCCACAGTACAGGTTCCATAATCTACGTAAAAATCGTCTTATTGACTGGTTATCGTTGTTAAGTTTTCATGTTTTAGAGGTGACCCATATTGCTCATAAGCCATTTGGATTTGGTAACTATAGAGCACAGAGCTCCTTTGAAAGCTGGTGTGAGGCACTGAATATACCTTTCGGAAATGTGTACATAATTCATGCAATCAAACGGGAAGTGCAAGGAATCGGATGGAAACGAACATCTTGGGCCAGCTCGCCCAAGCGATATGGAAAAGCGAGTCAAAACATTAATTCTATATCGCATGATTCAGTAATGACCAGCACTGCAAGTGATGGATAAAAATTTTCCGCAGGTAGAAATTTTTACCGATGGAGCGTGTCGCGGTAATCCAGGTCCAGGCGGTTGGGGTGTACTTATGCGGTATAAAAGTAAGGAGAAAATTTTATATGGGGGTGTGCTCGAGACTACCAATAATCGTATGGAATTGACAGCCGTAATTGAGGGACTGAAAGCATTAAAGCGGTATTGCCGTGTCACTGTTGTTTCAGACTCTAATTATGTTTTACAAGGAGTTCAAAAGTGGCTCCCTAATTGGAAACGCTGTGACTGGCGAAGAAACTCTAAAACACCTGTGAAAAATATTGATTTGTGGAAAAAACTTGATTTTGTAATGCAAGGTCATGAAATAACTTGGCAATGGGTGAAGGGTCACAGCGGCCATGCTGAAAATGAGCGCGCAGATTCTCTTGCAAACCTGGGCATTGCTAATTTAGCTGACGAAATTTTATCCCTTCCCGAGGAGGATCAGTAACTCTCAATGAGACAAATTGTTTTAGATACCGAAACTACTGGACTAGAAATTTCGCAGAATCATAGAATTATAGAGATCGGTGCTGTTGAGTTAGTAAACAGAAAATTTACAGGAAAAAATTTCCACCGATACATTAATCCAGAGCGGGATATTGACGAGGGTGCAATGGCCGTTCATGGAATTAGTAGCGAATTTCTGGCTGATAAACCAACATTTCAGCTTATCGCAAAAGAACTCTTTGATTTCCTTAAGGGATCAGAATTAGTTATTCATAACGCCCCTTTTGACGTCGGATTTCTTAATCACGAGATTGCAAAATTACCCGATAATTACGGACTTATCGAGACGAATTGTAATATTTTTGATACTTTAACAATGGCTCGAAAGCTCCACCCAGGTCAGCGAAACAATCTTGATGCTTTGTGTAAAAGATATAGTGTTGATAATTCGGGGAGAGAGCTTCATGGAGCACTTTTGGATGCCGAAATTCTCGCAGATGTCTATTTATTGATGTCGGGTGGGCAGGTTGATATGAACATCAATCCAAGTTTTGGGAATGATCGAAGTCCATTAGATGCTAACACCCCGTTAAGCCGCATTTCGAGTGATCGACCCACATTGCCCATTATTTCTGCAACAAAAGATGAAAAGATTTTGCATGATAAAAAGTTAGAGAACCTTCGCTCTTTGACTGGTAAATGCTTGTGGCTCGATCTTGGCATTTGAGCTCATGCCCATTAAAGAGCTCCCCAAATATCCAGCAACAGCCCGACAATATGAGGCACTCTTGAGAAGTATTTACAAAAACGTTAGTTTTATAGATAAGTCGCGTCTCATTGGTAACCTTGAAGTAGTCCGTGACCAATATAAAAAAAAATATGATTTCATGAAGGATTGGCGGATCTGGTGTGATTCTTATGAGGTTGCACAGCAGCGTCTTGCGGCACGTCAGGCCAAACTCCCAAAGATTGATTATTTGGCTTTGCCAATTTCAGATCGTGCGGACAAGATTTGTGAGCTAATCAGCACTAATCGTGTAGTTGTGATAGCGGGCGAGACAGGATCAGGAAAGACTACGCAGATTCCTAAGATGTGTTTAACTGCTGGCCAAGGTATCCAAGGATATATTGTGCAGACACAGCCAAGGCGCTTGGCCGCGAGAACTATTGCCAGCCGTCTCGCACAAGAATTTAATAGCAACCTAGGTGAACATGTTGGCTATAAAGTCAGATTTTCAGATCGCACATCTGATGACATTTTTGTGAAGGTAGTCACCGACGGTATCTTGCTATCTGAGCTCCAAGCCGATAAGACTCTGAGTCTGTACGATACCATCATTATTGATGAGGCCCACGAGAGAAGCCTCAATATCGATTTTCTTTTGGGATATATTAAATTGCTTCTATGTAAGAGAGAGAATTTAAAGTTAATTATTAGCTCTGCCACTATTGATGAAGAGAAATTTTCTAAGTACTTTTGGAATGCCCCTGTGGTAAGAATTACCGGTAGAAATTATCCTGTCGATATATTTTATAGACCGTATTTAAAGGAAAACATTGACATTAATCAACGTATCGTCGATTGCATCAGAGAGATATGTAGCCTAAGTATAGGCGGAGATATTTTAGTTTTTCTAAGTGGTGAGAGGGATATACGAGAAGCGAAGCGTGTTATTGAAAAGGTCTTTCCACTTAATTTTGATACCATTTCCCTTTATGCGCGATTATCCCCTCGAGAACAGGATAAAATTTTCCATCCTAATGCACGTCGTCGTATTGTATTGGCTACAAATGTAGCCGAAACGTCGGTCACCGTACCTAGTATTAGATTCGTTATTGATACTGGGAGAGCGAGAATTTCTCGATATAGTTACCGCAGAAAAGTCCAAAGACTGCAGATTGAGGCAATCTCTCGAGCGAGCGCGGACCAGCGCGCAGGACGCTGTGGTCGCATTAGTGCTGGTATTTGTTACCGACTATACTCTGAGCAGGATCTGTTGCAACGGCCACAATTCACGGATCCAGAGATTTTAAGGACGAATTTGGCCTCTGTCATACTCCGAATGTTGCACCTCGGATTGGGGGATATTGAACACTTTCCTTTCATCTCTTCTCCTGATCAGCGCATGATTAATGATGGTTATAAACTACTAGAGGAACTGCAAGCTATCACTGCTCAAAAGAAGCTTACTTCCGTAGGTAGAAAATTGGTTATGCTTCCCGTAGATCCACGCCTCGCGCGCATGCTTGTGGAGGCATCCGCGAACGGTTCACTCACACAGCTTTGCATCATTGTAAGTGCTTTGGGTATTCAAGACACAAGAGAGCGACCCCTTGAGTTTCAGCAGGCTGCGGACGCTAAACATGCGCAATGGAAAGATAAAACCTCCGACTTTGTCACTATTTTGAATTTATGGAATTCTCTTGAGGTACAAAGAAATTTACTTACCAAAAATCAGTTTTCGAAATACTGTCATGATCAATTTTTATCTACCGTTCGCGTAAGAGAATGGATTGATCTCGTTCGTCAGATTCGCTTAACTTGTCGATCGATGAGTATGACTTTAAATCAGATACCGGCAGACTACAGAAGTCTTCATTGCGCCATACTCTTCGGATTATTGAGTCACGTTGGGATACGTGGAGATAAAAACGAATTTATCGGACCTCGTAATAGAAAATTTGTAATCTTTCCCAGCTCTGGATTGGCAAAAGCTCCACCTAAATGGTTAATGGCAGCGTCATTCATTGAGACTAGTCGTATTTTTGCCGTCAATGTTGCCAAAATTGAACCTAGTTGGCTCCCACCTATTGCCAGACATTTGATAAAAAGTAGTTATAGCGAACCGTTCTATAACGTTAAGTCCGGTCATGTTATGGCAACTCGGCGTCAAATTCTCTTTGGATTGACTATAATAGAAGCAGAAAAAATTCGCTTCGGGAAAATAGACGCAGCGGAAGCGCATAATATATTTATACAGCAAGCATTGGTTGAAAATGGTTACCAGGGATTGGGAGAATTCAAAAATCAAAATGACAATCTTGCTAAAACATTAGAAAAATTAGAGGATAGAACCCGGCGACGAGATTTAGTCGCTGATGAGTCCGCGATGCAGACATTCTACAGTGAGAGAATTCCCACAAGTATTAATAATTGCCCCGATTTCGAGAAGTGGAGGATTGAAAAAGAACAAGAAAACTCCGAATTTCTATGGATGAAACCAGAGGATTTGATGCTTAGAGAGATTTCGTCCGGGGAGCTATCTAAATTCCCTGATAAACTTTTTTATGAGGGGAATGAGTATCAATTACGGTATCGTTATCAGCCGGGACATCCTGATGATGGTGTGAGCATAGTTATTCCCATCACACTACTCCATCAAGTGCCAAAGTTTTACTTCGATTGGCTCGTTCCTGGCATGTTGAGGAATAAATGTATTCGTATGCTGAAAAGTTTGCCAAAAATGCTGCGGAGAAAGTTAGTGCCCATTCCAGATACAGTCGATGTTTTACTGGAGGGGGTTTCCGCACAAAATCGCGCATTAATTAGTGTTTTGGTCGATCGGTTAAACAAAGATTTTGCTCTCGGAGTCACCATGGCTGACTGGCGTTTAGATGAGATCGAACCATGGTTTAAAATGAATTTTATTTTAGAAGATCTTGATAATCAATTCTTAGCGAGCAGTCGTTGTTTAACAAGTTTGAAAAAGGAATATAAGAAAGAATTGCGATCTCAAAGTGAGAACAAACGCGATGATTTTTCAATCAGCGGTAGGTTTGTTCGGTGGGACTTCGATTCTTTGCCAAAAAAGATCTCAAAAAAAGTGGGAAAAATGAATATTGTATTATGGCCAACCCTTAAGGATCATGTGGATTTCGTGTCGGTTGAATTATTGGATAGTGAGATTGATGCAGATAATTACATCCGCAGGGGACAACTGCGATTCGCAATGTTAAAAGGAAAAAAAGTTGTAAATCACCTAACAAGAAAAATGTTACAAAATAATGAGTTAAAGCTTTACTCCGCCGGATTAGATAAGAGTAAACGGATGGTTGATGCACTGATTAAAGCAGCATTTAATCAAGCAATCTTTTCGTTGGACAAAGTTGTTAGAACTCGAACTGAATTTTTTGATTATTACAATAAAGGAATCGGGGATGTGGTCCAAATCGCTGAAGATAACTGTAGGGTGATTGAATCGCTTTTGCCAGAATTGAGGGAAATTCAAACTAGGTTGTCGAATCTTTGTGGGCCTACCGATGTTATAAAAAAAGATATCAAGAATCAACTTCTATGGTTATTTGACCCGACTAATCTGCAAGGATATTCAAGCGATAACCTTAAGCAATACCGACGTTACATCCAGGGTTTGATGTTAAGGTTAGAAAAGTGGCCTCGGCAATCTTCGCGTGACCAGATGTACAGTGAGTATTTTTTTAAATTTATAGAGCCCTGTGCTTGTGCTTTGCAAGATGGAGAATTGGGCTTTCGTATCCAAAAAAAGATGCGTAATTTTTTGTGGTTAATAGAGGAATATCGTGTTTCGCTTTTCGCACAACAACTTGGCACGCGAGTGAAGGTTTCTTATAAGAGACTTGAGCGAGAATGGACGATGATTCTTCACGAACTACAAGATAATTGATACCGCTTCTTTGTACACTAGCATGTATTTAGTTTAAAAAATTATTTAAACAGTAAAGTCACATGCTTTTTTGGAGCTTTGGTGTTGGCGATTTAACACAACAGCGTTACCATTGACCTTTAAAATGTTTTTGGTTATAGGAATGCAACTCATTTGAAAAGCTTGCGTACTCTGTTTTTTATGACCTTTATGATTATACCTTTGAGCGCTATCGCTGAGGTTCAAGACGATAAGTTCGAATCATTAAATCGAGCGCTGTTCAATTTCAATGAAAATATTGACGTTTTGTTTCTCAAACCATTGGCCCAACTTTATGTGAAACTGATGCCGGAACCTTTTGAGCAGGCAGTGAGCAGTATGGTAGCAAATTTAAATGAAGTGACTACCGCTACCAATTGCGGACTACAAGGTAAAGCGCAGGAGATGTTTCGCTCTTCAGGACGATTCCTCATAAACACTTCGATTGGTTTAGGTGGTTTATTAGATGTTGCACATAGTGTTTTTGATCTTGAATCAGTTCCTTCAGAGGATTTTGGCCAAACCTTAGCAGTTTGGGGAGTTAGTCAAGGACCTTATCTTGTATTACCGCTTGTTGGTCCATCAAGCGTTCGCGATGCCTCTGGGACGGTGTTTGGAGGTTTTACAAATCCTGTAAATTTTTACTCAGAAGTAGATGGGAGAAATGCTATTAGAGCACTTTCATTGGTGTCAATTCGGGGAGAACTATTAGGTGTTGGGGAAATCGTGACAGGAGATCGATATATATTTGTGAGAGATGTTTACCAACAAAAACGACAATATTCGATCATGGACGGAGTCGTTGAGGATGATTTTGATTTGGACGATGACTACTGACTGTCTTTTGGAGTAACACTAACTTCGTAAAATAGGTTTTTTACTATCAGGTGAATCAAATAAATAAATCAGAAGGTGGCGTAATCCTGGTGATCCAAGATTTTGAGAGGTTAGCTCACTTCCAAGATCGCTTTATATCTGTCGGGATATCTCCTCGAAACGCAATCTTAAGTGAACTTATAAATTTTAGGTTCGAATCTAATAACCAACTAATTATCCTTGATTCACAAATTATATCTATTACAACTAAAACCGAAATTAATCTGTTTAGAAAACTTTGTTTTAATTACCTTATAGTAGTGGCCTTAGGAGACCACTGTGACGTTGAAAACATAGTAGAGTTTTTTCGTCTGGGTGTTGCTGATGTCATTTTGCCCGGGTTTGATGACTACTTTCTTCGCCAAATGGTTCTCAGAATTGATAAGGTAGCACACTTGAGAGCAAAGAGCTTGCAGCAACAGGCGCAGTTAGAAAAAACTAATAATGAATTGGAAGAGAGCCTGCGAGTCCTCAAACAAGACCAAATCGCCGGATTAGAGGTGCAAAGGAGTTTGATGCCAGAGCGTCCAATTAGTTTTGGCGAATATGAAATCGCGCACTTTATATTACCGTCACTTTACTTGAGTGGTGATTTCGTTGGTTACAGTGTTGTATTTGATCGATATATGCTGTTTTATTTTGCAGATGTTTCTGGTCATGGAGCGTCTTCAGCTTTTGTGACTGTTTTGTTACAATTTATGATTGGACGGGTCATCCGAAAACATGAGTTGGAGAAAGATTCCAGTGCTCTCGCAAGGGCTCCTGAGGGATTAATTGAACATTTGAATAAACAAATTATGGGTATGAATCTCGAGAAACATATGACTTTAATGGCGGGATCAGTTGATATGTGTAGCCATTCTTTACGTTATGTGACTGCAGCGCAGTTACCGAGGCCTATATTAATAGAGAACGGAAAACCCACTTTTTTGACTAGTACTGGAAAACCTGTTGGGCTCTTTGAATCGGCCAGATGGGAGGTGCATCAGGTAGAACTTAAAAAAGGTAGCACACTAGTCCTCTTTTCTGATGGAGTATTTGATCTTTTATCGGAGCAACAGATTGATGAGAAAGAGGCTATATTATTGAGCCGATTGGCAGATTGCCCGAAAAGTTTGGATGATTTGAGAAAAAGATTTTTCTTGGAGGACGTTGATAGTCCTCTGGACGATGTGTCTGTGCTCTTTCTTAATAGGAACTCATAATATGAGCTCTGGTAAAATATTAGTTTATGATGCCGCTGGTAATTATTTATTAAAACTTACAGGGGATGTTCGCGTGACTCTCTGTGGTGCATTGAATAGACACATGGATTTGATTTTTGGAAGTAGGTCAGTGAATCAAGTAGTTATCGATATGCTGGAAGCGGAATGTCTCGATAGCACTACCTTAGGGATTCTCGCGAAGTTAGGGTTTCATTGTCGGCGAGAATATGGTGTCGACGCCAGGATATTCTGCCATAATCCTAGCATCCTGCGAATGTTAGAAGTGATGGGTTTTTACGAAATTTTTGATATCTTTGAACAAAATATTGAAAAAAGCGTCGCCACAATTGCTCTTGAGCCGGTAGCTTCAGAGGACGTGGAAGTTCGTCGACAAGTTTTGGAGGCTCACAAGACGCTTATCGAACTGTGCCCAAAGAATAATGCGCAGTTCTATGACTTAATAAATGCTCTGGAGTCTTCTTCTTAGCAAGAGAATTAATCAGGTTGCTTGGCGATCATTTTGCATTTTATGTATTCCGAGTGTCGGATGTGGATCAGGTCTGCAATGCGTCTTATTATGTTTTCTTCATACTTATCTAATCTCCCATCAGCGTACGCCACTCTCCATAAAGTAGTCATCAGCTGAATTTTTTTGTCAATATTATAGCTTTCGTTGATTTGCCGAGTGAATTGGTAAAGCGAGGTGGCGGCAGATACTTCTTTTTTGGATAATTCAATGAGATCGTTTAGATCATTTGTTTTGATATCAAGAAGCTCTTTTAGGCTCTTAGTAATTGTCTTTAACTCGGTGTCTGCTAGATCACCATCAATAATCATTACTTCTATGAGCAGAGCTGCAACTGCTAGATGCTCATTCACCAGTTTCTCGTCTTCTGATTCTACGATGCGCTCTTCAAAAAAACGTTTAATGGACGAGAGCACGATCTACAATGACCTAAGCCAAGTTTCTAGTTTTATTTGGTCATTGACAAAAATACGTATTCCTTCAGCCAATTTTTCTGTTGCCATTGCATCCTCGTTAAGTTTGTATCGGAAACTGGCTTCACCATCTAGATTAAAATGCTTCGTTTCTCCTGTGTTTGTGGCGTCGAGCTTTTTTTCAAGTTGAGAAAAGGTTTTACCGAGCTCATCAAGGAGAGCTGGACTAATAGTGAGGCTGTCGCATCCAGCTAGCTCAGTAATCTGACCAAGATTTCGGAAGCTTGCGCCCATGACGATAGTTTGAAATTTTTTTTGTTTGAAATAATTATAAATTTCAGTGACAGATTGGACGCCCGGATCCTCCGACGGCACGTTATAAATTTTACCCGTCGATAACTTGTACCAATCAAGAATTCGACCAACAAATGGTGAAATTAGAAATACACCAGCATCCCCCGCTGCAGCCGCCTGTGAAAAGCTAAAAAGTAGCGTAAGGTTGCAATTTATTCCGTCACGCTCTAACTTTTCAGCAGCGCGAATGCCCTCCCAGGTAGACGCCATCTTGATCAGTACTCGGTCTGCTCCTATTCCGACTTGCTCATATTGATTTATTAGCTCATGTGCTTTGGCAACTGAACCATCCACACTGAACGATAAACGAGCATCGATTTCGGTTGAAACACGTCCCGGAATAATAGCTAAGATTTTTTGTCCAAAACGCACTGCCAGAGTATCCATGCAGACAGTTATTTGCTCTTTGGATGATAGATTTTTGTGGCGAACTATGTCCAGAGTCTCATCAACGAGTTGACGATATATTGGCATTTTTGCAGCTTTTAAAAGAAGTGAGGGATTTGTAGTGGCGTCCTGAGGTTGGAATTTGCTGATCGTTTCGAAGTCTCCAGTATCTGCAACTACTGTGGTAATTTCCTTTAATTGCTCAAGTTGACTTTTCATTAGTAAACATCCGTTGTTGCTTTACACACAGCCTCGTGAAGCACACCTATTTGGGCATTCGGCTTACAAGCATTTTCACTTAGATGACGTCTGAACCGTTTCCCGTTTCTCATGCCATAAAATAGACCCAATATGTGACGAATCATAGAATTTAATGGTACGCCATTTGAGAGTTCCTCTTCAACAAATTGTGCAAATTCATCGGCAATCTGCTTTCGGGTTTTTATTGTTTTATTTGACCCAAAAATTAATTGATCCACTTTTGCTAATACATAGGGATTATGATATGCCGCCCTACCCATCATTACTCCATCAATGTTTCTAAGGTGTACAGTTGCTTCCTCTACATTAGCTATTCCACCGTTAAGAATTATGGACAGGTGGGGAAAATCCTTTTTCACTTGATAAACCCGCTCATAGTTAAGAGGCGGTAACTCCCTATTTTCTTTTGGACTTATGCCCGTTAGCCAAGCTTTTCTTGCATGCAATATAAAAACTTTACATCCAGTCATGGATATCGCTCCAATAAAATCTCGCAGAAAATCGTAGGAGTCAAGGTCGTCTACTCCAAGTCTGTGTTTGATCGTGATCGGAAGCTCCACTGCGTCAAGCATTGCTGAGATGCAGTCTGCGGTTCGTGACGCGTTTTTCATCAGTGCTGCTCCAAAATGACCGTTCTGGACCCGAGAGCTAGGGCAACCGCAGTTAAAATTGATTTCTGCATAGTTATATGAGCTCGCGATTTTACTAGCACGAGCAAGTTCACCGGGATCTGCTCCTCCTAATTGAAGGGCAACTGGCTGCTCATCAATACGCATTCTTAAATGCCGATTGGCGTTGCCGTAAAGGATTGCACCGGTGCTTATCATCTCAGTGTAAAGAAGCGCGTTTTGACTGATGAGGCGCAAAAAATATCTACAAAACCTATCGGTCCAGTTCATCATTGGAGCAACACAAAATCTTCTATTAATTTCCAAGTACCAAATTCCCTTTTCGTTCGTTTCCACTGGTTTCTTTTAACGATATCAAGATGCTATTTTAAAATTAAGAGAAATCTCCTATTTTTAGGTTATCTTCCCTTTGGGCTAAAAAGTATGCCGATAGATGATTATTTTTAATAATTTCTCGACCTGATTAATTATCATGATAGATTATGCAACAAAATCCAAATTTCATCTTCACATAACAATTAAAAGCCCCCCTAGCAGGAACTGCACTGACTTTTTGCATAATATGACTCACTTTTAGGCCGCTTTCACGAAAATATTTATGACGTGATTGATCGAAAAATATAACAGTGCTCTTCGGCTTCTTAACAGTCACATTGCAGTTATTAAAATAACCACATGAAGACCTCGCGCGTTTTTGTGTTCTAACCAGGCTAAAGGGTATCGGATGCCACTTAATTGAGAATTTTCCTCGAATGGCCTGCGGAGGAGTTTTTACGCGATAATCGATAATCTCGGGGACTGAATTCGTGGCGATGCAATCGATCTCCTCCAATAATTTGAGTAAAGGAGGGCTGTAGGGGTTTTGGGGTGTAAGTATCAGTTATATAAGCACTTTTGCCTTTGCCGTGTTCCACTGAGTTTTCCGTAAAGAATTTACTGACCACTCTTTTGACTGTGATCCGAGATACACCGAATCCCTCAATTAACTCCCTTTCACTGGGTCATTTTTTATCATGCTGGAGTGTTCCGTCGATAATATAGCTTTCATCAGGCTGTAAAGCGGATTAAGCAGGAGTGAGGGCAGGTCCTCTAAAACTACATTATATCGGCTTTCGCGACACAGAATGGAGACGGTAGAAGGTTTAATGTACTTACCTTTATTGTGAGGTGGTAAACTAGTGTTATGTGTATTTTTTACTTTTTACATATTGATATTTGACTTTTGTTTTCTGCTACGTAAACAAAACAGGTTACACTTTGGTTATGACATTCGACGCAAAAAATTTTCTGAAAACTCAAACTGAACGTCCGGGCGTCTACCAAATGTTTGATGAACAGACTGAGATTCTCTATATAGGTAAGGCAAAAAATTTAAAGAATCGGTTAAGCTCTTATTTTCATAATAGCGGTTTAAGCTCAAAAACGCTCGCTCTGGTAAAGCGTATAGCTTCAATAGATGTAACGGTTACAGAGACCGAAACCGAAGCTCTACTCTTAGAACATAATCTAATTAAAGAGAATCGCCCTCCTTTTAATATCATTATGCGAGATGATAAAAGTTACCCTTATATATTTTTGTCTGAAAAGGATACATGGCCCCGATTATCATTTCATCGCGGTAGAAAAAAATATCCAGGCCGATACTTTGGTCCTTTTCCAAGCTCACAAGCAGTTCGGGATAGCATGAGTTTTTTGCAGAAAACGTTTCGTGTTCGGCAATGTGATGATGTTTTTTTTAAAAATAGGTCTCGCCCGTGTTTGCAATTCCAAATAAAGCGTTGTACGGCGCCTTGCGTTGGTTTTGTTGCTAAAGAAGACTATGCAAAAGATGTGGAATTTACCCACCTTTATTTGGAAGGTAAAGCGGATAAAGTGCTCCGGGAGCTTGAGTGTCAGATGGAAGTTGCATCAGAAAAGTTGGATTATGAATCTGCGGCAGAAAAACGAGATCAGATCTCTGCAATGCGTCAGATTCAGACGGACCAAGTTATTGAAAAGGGTAATAGCAATATTGATGTAATTGCTGCAGTCATACGCTCGGGGGATGCGTGCGTGCATATATTGTTTGTTCGACAAGGTCGGATCATAGGTAGTCGGAGTTACTATCCGAAGGTCCCGTTGGCAGATTCGGTGTCAGAGATGTTAGAAGAGTATTTGCCCCGAATGTATCTGGATGGTGCAGGTAAGCCCGATGTGCCCAAAGAGATTTTTGTTAATGCATCAATTGAGAGTAAATTTGCTTTAGAGAGCGCGATCTACGAGAGAGTTGGCCGGGTAGTTAAAATTCGAGAGGCGCTCCGAGGGTTGAGGGCTAAGTGGTTGAAGCTGGCTGAGCGGACTGCAGAACAAAATCTCGCTGCCAAGCAGTCATCAAAGGCGACTTTGGAAAAACGGTTCACTTCTTTGCGAGACACTCTTGGGTTGGATTCAATTCCCCAACGAATCGAGTGCTTTGATATCAGTCACAGTAGCGGTGAGGCTACGGTGGCATCCTGCGTTGTTTTCGATAACACTGGTGCGCTTAAAAGCGATTACCGAAGGTTTAACATTCGTGATGTGACGCCTGGTGATGATTATGCCGCAATGCGACAAGCGGTAACTAGACGGTTTAAACGTCTTTCAAATGGCGAAGGTAAGTTTCCTGATCTCCTTTTAATCGATGGAGGGAAAGGTCAAATTGGGGTAGTTAGTCAAGTTCTTGTTGAGTTATCGATCATTGGTGTAGTTATTATCGGTGTCGCTAAAGGGGTAATGCGAAAATCTGATCTAGAAACGCTAATAGTCTGTGGGGATCCACACAGGATTATTTCAAATCCCCAAACGAATGCCCTCAGCCTTATCGATCAGATAAGAGATGAGGCACATCGTTTTGCCGTGACGGGCCACAAGCAACGTCGTGATAGAAAACGACGAAGTTCAAGTCTAGAGGGAATACCCGGAGTAGGTCCAACTCGTCGTCGGGAGCTTTTAAAGCATTTTGGCGGCAGTAAAGAGGTGACAAAGGCAAGCTTAACAGATTTGATGAAAGTGCCGAATATCAACAGAAAGGTAGCGGAAGCGATTCATTCTGCGCTGTATAATGAATGACGGTTTGCTGATAGATGGGTTACACTCAGGTGACGATTTTGTTTAGTCCAAGGGTACAATCCAACAAATGATTATGTGGAATATTCCTAACGTCATTACAATCTTGAGGGTATTATTGATTCCTCTTTTTGTCTCGGCATTCTACATGCAGGCGGAATTTAGCAAATTGCTCGCTGCAACATTATTTGCGATTGCAGCATTGTCTGATTGGGCAGATGGATACCTCGCACGTCGGCTTAATTGCGTGACTCCGTTTGGCGCTTTCTTAGATCCTGTTGCAGATAAATTAATTGTCGTTGTTGCACTTGTTATATTGGTCGAGGAGCATTCTTCTGTGTGGATTGTAGTGCCGGCCATGACAATCATTGGACGAGAAATTATAATTTCTGCGCTTCGAGAGTGGATGTCTTCAATTGGGTTATCCAAAACCGTCGAGGTTTCTTTTGTGGGAAAAATAAAGACGTGGTTGCAAATGGTGTCGATTATAGTTTTGATACTCTCAAGTGAGGAGCATGTGTTTCTGATGAATTCTGGTTTGTTAATATTATATATTTCGGCAGCATTAGCACTGTATTCAATGAGCGTTTATGTCTTTCAGGCATGGGATGCAACCAAAAATAGTGCCGATTAACAGTTACTTAAAATAGCGATATCGAATACACTGTGTGGTAAATGATTGTGGTGCTGACGATGGTCGACGTGCATAGTCATGGCGCGGTGGCAGAGTGGTTATGCAGCGGACTGCAACTCCGTTAACGCCGGTTCGATTCCGACCCGCGCCTCCATTTTATAATCGTATGGGTTTTTCGGCTTTGTCAACGCTCATGTATAAATCAGTTGTCAATATTTCTTAATTGTATTTTTTTCCCACTCAGTGATTGAGGTGAACGTTATATCGTTAATTTGCTGCTCGATCACGCGTCCGTTCCAATTTCGAAAAAGAATCTTAATTTTTCGGCCGTTTATTGTCATTGTGACTTGGGTTGGGCCCATTGCATTGCAGTTGATCGTTTTTATGAGAGAGATGACGGCCACATTAGGAAATTCTGTTCGCTGTAACTCGTTCACAGTCCATCCGGCTGAGACTGCGATGCCTTTCCAGTCAAAGCTTTGATCATTTGTGAGTTGCCAGCTTTGACGCAGATAAACTCTGTCTGCATAAACATATAGGGCATAAGAAACAATTAAAACAACGACTATAAACTCCATTTTGCACTCTCTAAACCTGAATTTTTCACATCTTTTGAAGTTTGGGCCAAATATTAACGAAAAAGATTGATTGAAAAAAGCTGAATCTTGATAGGAGGTGCGATGTTTTTCTGTTTTTNCCGGGCTTTAGTGGCTTATTAGAAAGATCGGAGATACAAAACAGTTGTAAGTGCATTTGCGATTCCCAGAGTGTAATGTTCTACTGAACTTTGGCATCTCCGATTATCAGTTTTTGTTATTTTCAGTTTTTAGCTATCAGACCTGAATATATAGATTTTTCTGAGGGAACAAGAAAATTTTAGCTTAAGCAAAGATTAGTGTTATTTCAGCGCATAGCTTTGTCATAGTTTGGTTGAAACCTCTTTTGGAGAGGCGGGATTGTGATTCTTTCTGGGAGCCTTTCGCGCTCTATGGAGGGAAGAATCCCTGTTTCTGCTTGGTGTTTCCGGAAAACAAAAAAGTTACTGATACAGTTTCATCATCCATCGCAACACTTAGGTCTTTATCGATGCTAGAATACTCAATAAATTATAGAAACTGATAGCGCGTAGGTAGAAGAAATGTATTGGATACGCCCGGGTGGTGGAATTGGTAGACACAACAGACTTAAAATCTGTCGAAGGTAACTTCGTGCCGGTTCAAGTCCGGCTCCGGGCACCATTATAAATCACAAACTCAGATATAATTACGTTTCTATTCGTGTTCGGGTTACTTCCTCATGGGGCAGTTGCTCAATCGGAACTTCATGACCAGTTCCTCAATCTTATGAACTGAATCAAACAGGAATACCCCGCTAATTATGGTTTAAATCCTAACTCCGATGAATATTCGGCTTCCTAATTGACTTACAGAGTATGTGCATATGGGTAAAATAGCCAGGCGACAAAAAAGGTTAACTATGAGATATTTCAGCTAATTTTTTTTTGAGGTTGTTTTTTCTGTGACATTATCTCTCTTACTAGAATATTTTTCTACCGTCGCTTGGTCATATCGGATAAATTTGATTCATACTGTGTGTTTCCCATGGTGTTCAACTTAGTATTTTCCCAAGGGCCCGCCGCGGGATATTGAGGACTCTTTGAATTTCTTGAGCTGTTTCGAAGGATTGTTCGATGAATCATTACCCACGTTGCCATATTTAACTCTTGCGAAAGAATTTCAATAAAGCAAAGAAACTCAGACTTGATGTAAACGAGAAAAATTGAAATTGTTGACAAATTTAATTTTTTTTAAGGCATCATCTTATAAAGATAAAGATAAAGATAAAGATAAAGATAAAGATAAAGATAAAGATAAAGATAAAGATTATAAATCGGAGTCGGTCTCTCTTGCTGTCTCTGCGATATAAAGGCAAAACAATGAACTTACACTCATTAAAAATAGCAGTCATATCTGGAGATGGTATCGGCCGAGAAGTAGTGCCTGAGGGAGTAAGGATCTTGGAGGCCATATGTAAAAAACTTGCAATCAATCTTAGCTTTGAAGAGATACAATGGGGTAATTGTGATTATTATTTAAAGCATGGGCAAATGATGCCCGATGACTGGAGGTCGCAACTTTCTGCATATGACGCTATTTTTCTTGGTGCAGTAGGCTGGCCTGCTAAAGTTCCTGATCATATCTCTCTCTGGGGCTCACTGCTACTAATTCGGCGTGAGTTCGATCAGTACGTTAATTATCGACCAGTTCGGCTTTTTGATGGGGTGCCTTGTCCACTAGCGAATATGCGACCAGGGAATATGGATTTCGTAATTATACGAGAGAATACAGAGGGTGAATATACAGATATTGGTGGGATGATCTTTGCGGGCACGGAGCGCGAGGTAGTGGTGCAACAAAGTATACACACAAGATTTGGCAGTGAACGTATTTTGCGATTTGCGATGGATGTTGCGTCAAAAACGAAAAGAAAAACTTTAACCGTGGCTACGAAATCGAATGGACTAGCGATAAGCATGCCTTGGTGGGACAAATGTGCCAGCCAACTTGCCGATCAAGAGTATCCCGCGCTTATGGTAGATAAAGTACATATCGATGCTTTAGCGGCCAAATTTGTGAAAGATCCTCAGTCTCTAAATGTCGTGGTTGCAACAAACCTTTTCGGCGATATTCTCTCCGATCTTGGCCCAGCATGCTCAGGCACATTAGGCTTAGCGCCGTCGGGTAATATCAATCCAACTGGGGAATTTCCATCTCTATTTGAGCCAGTGCATGGTTCCGCGCCAGATATTGCCGGTATGGGGATTGCAAATCCAGTGGGGGCTATTTGGTCAATTGCAATGCTTCTTCAGCATAGTAAGCAGATTACTCCTGAGGCAGCTAAAACGGCGCATGCCATAATCTTATCAGCTATCGAGATTGTGTTACGGAAAGGCCCCAAGACCAGAGATCTCGGTGGTCGCGCCCTCACGTCGGAGATGGGTAAGGCCATAGAGCGTGAGGTCAAAAATTACAAGATATAGTTAGCCTGAGCCTATGATCTGGAAGCTTGCGGTGAGCCTTTATCTTTGACGGGCGTTGGAATGACGTAGTTAACCGATACTAATTAATATCTACTGCGTGTTTTTTTAGAGATGAAAGATCGATGGTGTCCAGGACTTTTTGATTTGTTGCCTCTAGTACAACCTCTGGAGCGAGCCCTGCATCGAAAGCCTCTAACCATCGATCTGCGCAAAGACACCACTGATCACCCTCTCGAAGCCCTGGGAAATTAAACTCAGGTCTTGGTGTTGTAAGATCATTGCCCCTGAACTTTGAGAATTCAAGGAACCGATGCGTCATTCTGGCACACACAAAATGTTTCCCATAATCCCTTTCATCTCCCTCACAGCATCCGGTTCTAAAGAAACCTGTCATTGGATCTAGGGAGCATGTGATCAATTCCCCTCCAAGAACATTAATTGGTCGACATTTGGTTGACACTAAATATTTCCTTTCTTAAAGCATTGGAGGAGCGAAAACTATTCTCTATTTATTATTTCTCAAGAAATTCTTCAGTACCAGCACTATTACGGCTCATTGATGCTAAAAGTGATAAACCGGCAAGAATGCCAAGATTCTTCACAAAATTTTGTGCTTCATGAGCTGAATTAATGCCGTCGTAGTCATTCCAGAAATCATGGAGGTTAAAATTGATTAGTAAAACCAATACTCCTAAAATGATACAGGTGGTGACCGTATATCTGTTAAAAAACAGATTTATTCCAGCTACGGGTATGTGGTGCGTGGCCATTAGCTGGATATGTGCGTCCCAAGAGGAATATTTAAGAATGCCGGGGATAAAGAAGTAGAGTGATAGGATGACTCTACCTGTTATCAAAAATATGCGCTTCATGTCATCATCTTCTAGATGCCGCGAGTTTATAACGGTCTTGGAAACTCGTTAATACTGTGTTGCGAGTAAAAACTGCTCAGCATTATCCAACAGCGCTTGTTGTGTGTCTACACTCCTTATCTTGCCTGCTGTAAAGAATCCTTCAATATTTTACTCCTATCGATCTAGAGAGAACGCTTGAGGGGATTGATCATTTCTCCGGTGTACTATGTGAGGTTTAAATAGATCATATTTATATATCCTTGGGGCATGCGTTGTTCTAGACTCCTTGCATGAGAATTACACAAGATTGAATATATACCTAATCAAACGTTGGAGGGACCAATGATTGCTGTAACTGCTAAATTGAATGTGAAGCCTGGCTGTGAGTTACAATTTGAAAAAGCGATGCTGGACCTTGTAGAGAAAGTGAATATAAATGAACCAGGAAATTTACTTTACAAGTTGTGCAAGGATTCAGATGGAAATTATCTCGTAATCGAATTATATGAGGATGAAGCCGCTGTTGAAAAGCACGTTAGCGCTGAGCATGTAAAGGCGTCAGGGCCAAGTTTCAAGGGCATAATGGGAGGACCTCCAGCCATAACTCGAATGGAAGTTATCGGTTAAATGTATCGTAAATCTAAGTCTAAAGATTGTGATCTCAACTTATTTACCGCTGAGAGTAAAAAATATTCCGTAATTGTATATTTTTATTCTTCCCGAAACCCTGACTCAACAATGATAGTATGCCGGTCACATCAATGGGTGGTGTATTATCACTGAGTTCAGACATTGGAATCTTGAAACTCGTCCAGTTATTGTTTATTCCATAACGTTCCTCGGGACCAAATGGAACGAAGTAACTTTTCTGGTTTCCCTCTAAAAATCGACCTGTCTGGTAACCAACATTGAATGCGAAATCCGCGTCGCCTTTAACATCAAGATTAAGGTATCCGTCAGAGAATTCAGATAAATTTTCGCCCTCTGAACCCTGAATTTCCAAGCTAGCGCCCCACCAATCGCCACCGCGAGTTTCTATAGTAATCACCTCCTCAAAAGACATAGCTATGCTTGCAGTTCCCTCCCAGGCGATTAGGTTGATTACCGCACTCGGGTATGTTGCATCTTTAGCAATAGATGGATCAACTCCGGGATGCGAGACAATGTATCGGTTGAAGCGTATTGCGTCTCCCGGGTTGTTATTGGTATTTACCGACGAAATTTTTTTTACCGGCATGGTGCGTTTGAAAGGAGGAAGTAACGCAGAGTTGATTAGGGATACTTCATTCCCGCCCTGACTCTTTACGAGGGGTTTCCCACCGCGTAATAGGCCTCTGAACAGTCCATGGTCAAAACGTTCCCATAAAGCATATTTGACTTCATTGTTCAGCCGTATAAGACCAAAATGGGCTTCAGAGCCCAGTTTGTTGGAGTCTTCTTTCCATTGTTCATCAAAAGCTTCAAAATAAAAAAGGGTAATTTTCTTCTTGTCTGACCATTCGCGCATGTACTTAAAGTAAAGATGCTGCTTATATTCGTCCGCGGCCTTTGAGCCGCCGGACCCATATGTGACGTTGTCAGATGATGCCCAACCGCTCTCGCCGATATGGATCGGCTTACTGATCTGCAATGATTTCAAATAAGTGACTACGCTTTTATATTGCGACTCGCTATGTTCTGCAGCACGTCGCATTACTCCCTGAATCATTTTTTGCTTGGGAATTTTCTCTTCTGCAGGCAACACCCCCCAATAGTCCTGATTGTAGAAGGAGTCATGAAACGGGTAGGTATGTATTGATATGAAATCGACCGCTTCAATTAGTTGAGTTAAGTCTTCAGAGTGGTAAGTGTCGTTTCCACCGCCCCAAGATTCATAATTGTCACTGCTAGTGATCCATATGTCCGGGCTTATGATACCTGACTGTTTCTGTTTCTGTAGATATTTGACCCACTTAAGAATTGTTTTTGGGTACACATAGTAGTGAACCGCCCAACGCACCATCGCTTCATTGCCAACTGAAATCGCCTTGACAATGCCTGGATAGGTAAATGCGAGGTAAATCGCTTTGTTTATTTCATTAGAATTATTTGTCACATTTCCGCGCGAGTGATCTGTAGCATCCCCCCCAGCCCATGAATTATGCGCTTCAATCCAGGTGCCCAGCATTACATACATTTCAAAGTTAGAATCTTGTTGCTTTAGTGCATGTATTGCCGTCAGTAGCCTTTCAGCAAAAGGATATTGAGATGTGTTGTAGGTTCTCAGCAGTTTAATACCCATCGCTTCGAGAATTCTGAGATCCTCAGTGATTTCCGGGATGGTCGGGGGGATATCGCGGCTTGATTCTCGGTATCCACCATATGAAATAGCACGATAACTTGGATTACCAAATATTTCTAAGGCACCGGGGGTAACATCATTTTTTATCGATAACGAGTTGACAGTAGTGATACACAAAAGAAGCATCACAATACAGAAAGTTCGAATCATCAAGATTGCCATATCGTCCATTTTCTTTCGATGATAATTAAAAAAAAATCGTAACAGAAAGCTTTCTCTTTTTTTGATTTCGGGCAGTAAAAAAAGATGAATGTCCCATTTTTTGGGGTTCAAAGGTTTGTTTTATCATGGTCATTCATAGTCCAGATTTGTAAATTTATAATTTTCGGTCTTTTTCTTTTTGATAATCTAGTTACTTCCTTTTGCACGATTCATTTTTTTATGAATAGATGGCTACTGGATACTCCAAAACTAAGTTTCTTGCCGCTATAATCTCAAATTCAAAAGTTAAAATTAAAAACAAGCATCGAACATGCATCGCTCCTTCGTTGACTAATATAGTGCCTGAGTATCAAGTAGCTACTGTTTAACAAAATAAAAATAAACTGAGGTACTGTGTAATTTTAATCTTTTATGAGAGAGTTGTAATGAAAAAAAAGCTGAGCATTCAATATTGGCTATCGTCTTTCGGTGCAGTCGCGTTGCTCCTGAGCTCGTCAAGTTTATATTCAGAGGACTGGTATGTCTCGGCATCGGGATCAAATAATAACAGTGGCCAATCTATTGACTCGCCTTTTTCGACGATAACTCGCGGCATCGCTTCTGCCGAGGCTGGAGATACTGTTTATGTGATGGATGGTATTTATCGAAATTCCAATTTTGGGAGTGGCTTAACAAATGGATCAGCAGTAAGGATCAATAAATCTGGCGATCCAGTTCTGGGGCCGATCACCTTGCGGAATCTTCCCGGCCACAAGCCAAAAATTCAGTTTGATGGAAGCTTCGGTATTAACTTTGCAGCAAACACCAGCCACTTTATCGTTGAGGGCTTTGAGGTGGAGGGAGCCTCTGCCTCGATAGATTACACTCAGGCAATAAATGATAGGAAATATAAAATTGAGGTTACCCAAGATGGATTGAACTGCGCACTTTACAAAAACACCCTTTTTTCTGGAAGGGGTATCTCGGGCTATGGACCTCATAATAACATTATCGTGAGAAACAACATCGTTCACGACACGCCGGGTTCTGGAATCCGATTTAACAAATCTGATTACATCACTATAGAAGATAATGAGGTGTACAACACCACATGGTGGACATCGTCTGCCTCTAGCGCAATCGTCCTTGCTGAATCGCAGGCGGCTAGTGGAGACAATGGAACAGAAGTAAAGATGATATTTCGGAGGAATAAGGTATACAACAACTGGAACCGGATTCCATTTTATATGTGTAAGGTTCCAGATAATGCGGCCCCTCCCTCTCCTGAATATGGTACAGCGAGCTACACTACCATCCAGGATGGACAGGGTTTGTATGTAACTAGGAGTGATCCGAATTACGCTGGAACGTTTTTATTCGAAAACAATCTTCTTGTGAACAATGGCAAGAATGGTATTAATTTTGATCATTCGGGCTCCGCGAAAGGTATTTATAGAAACAATACGCTCTATTTCAATGGTGTCCACAATATTATTCAAAACATATCAGTGGCTGCTGGAAACCCGAGACACATTGGCACTAATAGGGTAGCTGGACTCAACGCTCGGGCAGTTGGTTCGGTGGAGGTAGTCAACAACATTGTAGTCACCAGAGATAACCAATACTCGGCTTTGGTGTTGGACCAAATTTCCATCACTAATAAACTTCTCTCAGGAAATATTTTTTTCAATGGTAAGGTTCCTTCGGGCACCGCGGGTTATGTGAATCAGGATCCTCAATTTTTAAGGCCGTCGGCAATAATGGATGGTTTTGCAGCAATGGAGGTTGCAGACTTCTCACTAGTGCCGGGTTCACCTGCTATTGATGCTGGGGATCCAAACCATTCACCGATTAATGACTTCAATAAAGCCCTTCGACCGGTGTCAACCCACAACCCAACAGATGCCATTTCTTTCTCAGGATTTGAAACTTCGATGGGCGGTTGGGTGCAGTGGGGGTCTTCATTAGAGCTATCTAATGAACAAGCATATTCTGGTGATAAGAGTCTGTATGTGGGGGGACGGTCAAAAAATTACTCAAGCGCGAGATTATACCTGACTGGTGATTTGACCGTGGGTGAGACCTATTCGTTTTCTGCACGGGTAAGGCTCGCTGAGGGTGCCTCCGGTACCAGTAAGGCTACCATCAGGGCAGAAATAAACGGTGAGTCGGAATCAGCATACATTGACTTGATGAATGAGATTATTGTCTCTGACAGTATGTGGACTCACCTCTCGGGGGAGTACACGCACTCCGCGGTCGAAAGCCTTTTTCTTTATATAAAGGGTCCTCAGACTGGTGATGGCTTAGGAAATTATTTTATTGATGATTTCTACCTCATACCCAAAGGATCAACACCACCAACCTTTGTCAAAGAAAATGATGTTGTTGACATTGGAGCATTTGAGTATCGGGCGCCAGATGCTGACGGTGATTCGGTTGCGGACACGATAGATAATTGTCTCAATATCTCAAACATCGATCAGCATGATATGGATCAGGACAATTTGGGCGATGCTTGTGATCTAGATATTGATGGGGACGGTGTTGTTAATTTGTCGGATTTTTATCCTTTNAGTGGTTTAGGAGGGTTGCCTGATACGGATGGTGATGGCCGTCCTGATGAGTGTGATGGTAGTTGTACCTCTTTGGGTATGGTTGCGGATGGTGACGATGACAATGACGGTATTAACGATAACGAGGAGCTTGCTATCGGAACTAATCCTTTGGCTGCAGATACTGATGGAGACGACATTAGTGATGCTCAGGAGGTACTAGACGGCACTAATCCTTTGGATGGTGAGGATTGTGCATCTTGCGCGTCTCCAGTGTTTGGTATTGCATATCACTGGAATAATCACGCACTTTTGCAGTCAGTGAATATTAGTCTTGCAGGTATTGCCGACAGCAATGCCAATCAATTCTCAGAAAATACGACTTCAGATTCTTTGGGTCGTTATGTTTTTGTTGAAAAGTATCATGGAACCAATCGGCTCAATGCTAATAAAAATGTCACTGCCGATGAGGCGGGCCATTTTATTAGCTCTGCCGATGCTTTGGCGGCTCTTAAGATCGCAGTAGGTATAAATCCTAACAACGACCCTGATGGAACAGGGCCCATGGAGGCTTTAGCAGTCTCTCCTTACCAATTCATTGCTGCTGATGTAAATCAGGATGGAAGAGTCACCTCTATGGATGCTCTCGCGATACTGAAGATGGCGGTAAGGCTAGCGACTGCCGAACAAAAGAGGTGGGTCTTTGTTGGAGAGGACTATGATTTTTGGGATGAGAATACAGATAGTTTTAAGACTAATCGCTCCGAAATTGTTTCTGATACTGATGGTATTACTTTTGAGTATCCGGAAAAGAGAAAACAAAATATTGTAGGAGTCTTGATCGGTGATGTGAACGGTAACTGGATTGCACCCGAGGATAGTGCAACAGTTGCACTGACGGCTTTTACAGAGCTAATAGCGTTGCAAGGAGGATCCCTAGCACAGTGGGGTTTGATTGATACAAAACATGATGATGGCTTGGTAATAACTGATACTAAAGATGATTCGAAGGAAACTGACTACAAAGATATTGGACTTTACGGCGATAAATTTGGCGAAGTAAGTGACGGTAAAAATTATGTTCAGAATCTTCCCTATAATGAAGTTGTGGTTAATGGAACGGTCAGAGACTATTACAGCCACATACCGGCCACTAGTGATACCGCCTCAATACCGCTCTTGTACTTATTAAATGGAGGATCGGCTGGAAGAACTCCTTTTGAGCAGCAAAGCCAGTTTGAGGCTATGGCTGATCGGGAGGGCATAGTCTTGGCTGTTCCAGTGGGCAAGCAGTTCGGTTCTAATGAGGGCGCCTGGCAACTAAATACAGACAGCACTAGTATGCAGGATATCGACTATCTTGAAGCCATATACACGGATATTAGTTCTAGAGTTGCCATCGATAGAAATCGTGTGTATGCGGTCGGATATTCGCTTGGTGGTATGTTCAGCTATGAGCTTGCCTGTCAGATGAGTAATCGAATTACTGCGATTGGATCATTGGCAGGCTCCATGCCACTCTCACCCAGCTCTTGTAATCCATCCAGAAATGTTCCGATATTGCATATTCATGGTGTTCTTGATGAAATAATACCATATGGAAGTCGNTGGGATTGGAAGGCTTGGGACGCTGTCGGGACTATGAGAGATATTCCTGATCTAGTAGACTTCTGGAGTGACCTTTATGACTGTACCCTTCAGTCAACCTCGACCATTGCCTCTTCAATTGAACGGGATGTCAGGGAGAGTTGTAGTGGGGCGGTTAGAGTCGAACATTATCGCATGCAAAATGGAACCCATGCATGGCCAACNGCAATTGGTGNCATTGATACGCCAGAGTTATTCTGGTCCTTTNTGTCGACATTTTCACTCGAGTCAAAATAACTTATTTCCGAACTTCTGTGTCGGAACTATNACTCTTNTTGAGATGTCCAAGAGNTAGCTGTTGAAAAGGGTTGNTGGAGGTTAAGCTCGGTGTCTCGGGGGCTGAGGAATTGAATCTATTGTTGATGANAAACAGTTGGGATAATGCTATNCTTTNNTGAATAATATTATGTCACTGAATTAAATGNTGAGTANAAATTATGCAAAATAGNAATTTTAGACTTCTTTTATTTATACTTATTTTGATAAAAATGTCCCCTTCTATTGGCGATAATCATAATGAGCGCAGGGATATCTTTGCCGGTGATCCTTACGGAGTTGAGATGCTCGCTTGTAATTATAGAGACGGTAAGAATCTTGCTGATCTAATCAAGGTGACAAAGGACTGGNCTTATTGGGCTACGAAGAATAATCCCAATTATGATGCGTGGTTATTAACACCAGTATTCCCCACGGAGCACACAAAACATGCAGTGCACTGGTTAGGTACTGCTAATTCGTTGGGCGAACTCATGGCAGTCCTAGACCAATGGATGGATACTAGTGATCCAAAAAAAGAGAGGATTAAGGATGCATTCGAGAGCGTAGTAGGATGTGAAATTCGCGCTGTTTTTAGAGGAAAGAACCTTAAACCGCTTCCTGATGACGTCACTAATGAGAAGGGGGTTGCCCAATTTTTTGGTTGTAGCGTAAACGATGGCNTCGAGCGGAAGGAGNTAGGNATAGCTACTTCTAAGTGGACTCGCTTCATTGACGAACTTGGTCTGAGAGAGGCGCATCACAGATGGTGGCCTGCAAATGGAGTTATGGGCACCGACCACATGGCAGAATTCGATTTCATNAATATTATTGAGACTGATTCTCTATCTGAGAGGGCNGAGAACGGAGCGATCTGGTGGGAGGCTCTAGGCCCAAAAAAGGCTGAAGAGATTTTTGGGGAATTATTATCATGTAACGGTTGGGGTGTGTTCAGCTACATGAAAGTAAGTTCATAAATAATAAAAGCCCTCTTTGTGATACGTCTGCAGAAAGAGTGGTATGTGGATTGTAAAAAAACNAACAGTTTCCTCCTTTTCGTAATTTTCTCGTTAANGAATGCCGAGGTAGCAAAATGCTTCTCGATCCGTGCTCCATTTGTTTTATTGCTGAGTAGTAGTGTAAAGCAACGTTGAGTTCTTTGATTTTTTTTGTTATTTTGCTCTCGCGCCTTGATCCATCTTTGACCTTAGTATCAAGATTTTTTTTGCGTGTAGCAAGACAAATANCGTAAGTAAAATATAAAAAACATTGGGGAACTAAATGGACCATAAATTTTTTGAGATGTCGAGCAGAAAGACCTTAGGTGTGTGCACTTGTTTTGCGTTGAGTATTGCCGTGACAGCAGTTGGAATTGCGCAGGAGCAGGCGGATACGGGATCTATAAGTTTTACCGTATTGGCTCCCGGAGCGANGACTGTGAGGATGCATTCTAACCGTTTTGGTTGGGATATTACCCATCCTGCAGGCGTTGCAGAGGATAATGGAGATGGTTCATGGACCGTGGTTATTAGTCCCTCTTGGATGGAGGAGGCTCGTTATCGATGGATAGTTGATGAGCGCAAAGAGTATCTCCTTGATGATGTTGGTAGCGGTGCTTGTGATGATCGCATTGGCTCGGGAACAGTCTTTGCTAGGAAGGACTCAGCAATTAGAGTATGGAGTCTTAACTCTGGCGATGTAAAAAATGATGTGGCTGGCGATTGTAGTTTTGCTGGAGCTAAGGTTTTGACCGCNGAAAGTGCTTTTGGTGCTACTGAAGAGTTGGATTCTGCGGTGGCTCAGGAGGACCTTGAAGAGATAATGGTTTACGGGATTCGTCAGAGTCTTGAGACAGCNCTGCAAGAAAAGCGGTTTACGGCAAACCTAACGGAGATAATTAATGCCGAGGACATTGGTAAATTGCCTGATGAAAATATTGCAGAGGTGTTGGAAAACATTGCCGGTGTTCAGGTTGAGCGTGTCATGGGAATTGGTAGCAAGGTGTCGATCCGAGGTGTGGCTCAGAATCGTGTCGAAATTGATGGTAGAGGCACTACCCCACACTCCGGTGCNCGCGGAGGAATATCTTTTACGGATCTCCCTGCAGCGCTTGTTCGATCATTGAATGTGGTNAAGGTTCCTACAGCTGACATGGTAGAGGGATCTTTGGGGGGTACCGTAAATGTCAAGACACACAGGGGATTGAAGCTCAAGGAGCCAATCCGCTCTCTTTCCGTGAAAATGGACTACGGGGATTTGGTAGATGACTGGGGTCAAAATCTTTCGTTGACCTTAGGCGATAGGTTCAAGACGGATATCGGTGATTTGGGCGGTGTTATTACTTTTTCGAGAATCGAAAAACCGAATCGAATGGATAGGGCGAGAATTGGACCTAGTGCCCGAAGACTGGATACTGGAAACCCACGAACTACTTTTGACATCGATGGGGATGGTGACAATGATACCTATTTTTGGCCGGGATACTCCGAGGAGCTCTACGAGATGGAGGATCGGGAAAATACAGCAATAAATGGCTCTTTGGCGTGGCAGGCCACTTCAGAGAGGATGTATTTTGCCAAATTTATGTATTCAGACTTTGCGAGGATCGGAAACAACAGTGTGCTCGCCATTTCACCCAGGAACACTGGACGCGAGAATACTGATATAGCGAGTGCGACTTGGTACGACTCGGAGATATTCGGTTATACGGTGCCGGTCATCGAGTCCGCCGAATTTTCTTCAGGCTCTCTTGCTAATGGTCGGCCTGATGGTGTGCAGATGTTGCGCATGCGCAACACTGCAAGCAGGAGAGATACCAGCACATACAACTTCGCCGTGGGCGGGGAGTGGAGTCTAGATGACATGGAGGTGACCTTTGAGGTAAACGGATCGGGATCAGATACCGAAGTTCCTCAGATGAGCATGGTTATGCAGTATAACGATGCC
>NZEU01000048.1 GCA_002689135.1 Porticoccaceae bacterium | reverse complement strand
GATGAGGAGGAGTACGAGGATTTAGAGGATGAGGAGGAGTACGAGGATTTAGAAGACGATGAAGAGTACGAGGATTCAGAGGATGAGGAGGCGTATGAGGATTCAGAGGATGAAGGTTACGAGGATTTAGAGAATGAAGAGAACGAGGATTCAAGTGGTGAGGAAAAATATGAGAAAAAGTACGATGCAGGACATGAAAATTTAGAACATAACCATAAGAATTTTAACGAGGGCAATAAGCATGTCGTAAAAGATGAGCGAAAAGGATTGAACGAAGATTTGGGTGTTGTCTCCGCTCCAATTTATACACCTGATAATGATCTAAAGTCTCATGAATCTATTGAGGATGGAAAGACAGATGTTTCATTTAAAGAGGATATTGATCAAACGGATCAAGGTGACATAAGTACCCCAGTAGAGTCTGAGGATGCTCATGAGCATCTCACTCGAAAAGCGCCCCGAAATGGTAATTTTCCTGATGATGATGAAGAGGAAGCCCCGGGGTTAAGTCCTAAACCTGTAACAGAAAAACTCGGCCTATTTGGTAGGCTTTTCGGACGACTCAGGGCGCCAGTAGCAAGTAGACTGGAACCAGATGTAGGAAAATTATCAGAAGATATTGATGACTCCAATCAAACTTTGAATGATTCTGATAGGCTCGAGGATCGCGAGGATAAAGGAAATAAGATTTCTGATTCCGCTGAGAATACTGCTGTAACAACACAAGCTTTGACAGATGAAGAAAAATTAATCGACATCACTCTTGATTCCGACGACTTCGACAACCTTTTTGAGGACGATACTCCAAAGATTGACTCATCATTACAGGCTCAATCAGCCAGAAAAAATAGTCAAGATAAAGTACATTCGGAATTAGATTCAACGCTTTTCGAGAGTAATAGTTTGGCAAGTCAAGCACAGCCTCCTCTTATAAATCCAGAAGATCTCGGTTTACTGCAACTATATGACGAACATGAGGCGTCTGAAAGTGATGTGTCGCCTAGGATGGTAGAGTCTCAGGATAAGTCGACTGATTTAGTGGAGGAATTGGAGGATTTAGAAAACTTTCTGGAAATTCAATCGAAATTAGTTGGGCATACAGATGTTCATGATAAGACTAATCTGGGATTGGTAAATATAGATAGCGCTGAGGTAAAGTTTGCTATAGCGGAGGCTTACATTAAAGAAAATAATAAGACCGCAGCCCTTGATTTGCTTGAAGGTATAATGAAGCAAAAAGACGAGCATCAAGAAAAAGCAAAGTTAATGCTTGAAAAGTTGTAGTGGTGAATTGACCTATGTCTGACTGGCATTACAAGCCTAATATTCTAGTGCCTGAAGAAGAAACTCTTCCCAGAGAAATCAAAAGATATGCAGCAATCGTAAGCTACGACGGTAGTGGTTATTGTGGTTTCCAGCGACAAAAGCACAGTCATACGGTGCAGGCGGAGTTAGAAGATGCACTAAGTTTTGTCGCTGGAGCTCCGGTTATTGTTGCGCCGGCGGGAAGAACAGATAGTGGCGTGCACGGTGATTATCAAGTTATCCATTTTGATTCGCAGGCTGTTCGATCAGATCAAAGTTGGATAAAGGGTGGAAATAGTAAACTCCCCAAAAATATAAATATAAGATGGGCGGGGCAGGTATCTCCTAAATTCCATTCCAGATTTAGCGCTCTTTCCAGAACTTATCGCTATGTTGTCGCTAATACGCCGACAAGACCAGCGATATTAAGGAGTTTTGTCACTTGGGTAAGAGGCGACCTCGATATTCGGTCAATGGCGAAATCTTGCCATTTTATTTTGGGTGAGCGAAACTTCTCTTGTTTTCGTGGAGCCGCATGCCAATCCCAATCAACATACCGACGAGTTATTTCGGCTAACATATTCGATTGTGATGACTTACTCGTATTTGAAATTAAAGCAAATGCATTTTTACTTCACATGGTTAGGAACATAATGGGAGCTTTGTTGGAAGTGGGGGTCGGAAAACGATCTGCTGATTGGATTTCGGAGCTTATAGAAGATGGAGACCGTACTAAGGCGGCCGCAACCGCTTCGCCTAATGGTCTTTTCCTCGTGGGTGTTGAATATCCAATGATATTCAGTCTCCCTGTATTTCGTGCTGGTCCCATTTTTCTTAATGGGTCGTTGGGGGCGCCTGTCTATTAAATAGCTGTAGGACACATAATGAGCGTAAAAGTAAAGATATGCGGTATCACCACCCCCAAGCAAGCTGAGGAGGCACAAATTGCAGGCGCAGATGCTATTGGAATTGTGTTACATGAATCTAGTGTCAGGCATGTAGAGTTTCAGCTTGCAAAGGATATTATATCAACTGTTAATTCGGAGGTTATGTCTATAGTTTTGGTTGTAAATGCATCTCCAAAAGATATATATAGGACAATCGAGCATCTGAATCCAAATTTTCTTCAATTTCATGGTGACGAATCTCCAGAATTTTGTAATCAGTTTAACTTCCCGTTCATTCGCGCTATCCGGATGCGAAGAAACTTAAACTTAGTATCTGCGATAAAAAGTTATCAAGCGTTGGGAGGTTTTCTGTTTGACGCGTGGGACGCTAAATTATACGGCGGCACTGGAGTTCGATTTGATTGGTCGCGATTACCCCGAGAGCGAAACTTTCCTCTTACTCTTGCGGGTGGTCTTACTTGTGAGAACGTACAGCACGCGATTACAGCGGCACAACCTGATATGGTTGATGTTAGTGGAGGCGTCGAATCCTCACCCGGTATAAAAGATCCTTATTTAATTGAGTTATTTGTTGAAAAAGTGAAGGGATGATTTAGTTGGAATTAGCTCGCATGATTATCTGTCTACGCATGTTAAACTATCCTTTTAATGTAGTGTGTTGCAAATTATGAACTGGTTGAGCCGCATTAGACCAAGGGGTCCAATTTTTACTAATCGTAGTAGCACCATTCCTGAGGGCCTTTGGAAAAAGTGCCCAAAATGTAATACTCCGCTTTATCGGCCTGAACTCGAAAAAAATCTTGATGTGTGTCCTAAGTGCGGCCATCACATGAGGATCGGCGCGCGGCGCCGTATTGACATTTTTCTTGATGCTGAGGCAAGAACCGAAATCGGTGTAGACATAGAAACTATTGATCGTTTGAAGTTTAAAGATGTTAAACGATATAAGGATCGCATTGTTGAGGCTCAAAAAGTCACCGGTGAGAAAGACGCGCTTATTGCGATGGAGGGCAAGCTAAATAATATTAATGTAATCGTATGTGCTTTCGAATTCGCTTTTCAAGGTGGCTCAATGGGAGCAGCAGTAGGAGAAAAATTTACTGTTGCCGCAAATATGGCACTAAAAAATAGTATCCCACTAATATGTTTCACTGCCACTGGGGGTGCTCGCATGCAAGAAGCACTTATTTCATTGATGCAGATGGCCAAGACAAGTGCAGTTCTGGAACGTTTGAGGATCTCGGGTAATCCATACATCTCGATAATGACGGATCCTGTTTATGGCGGAGTATCGGCTAGCCTCGCGATGTTGGGAGATGTTAATGTCGCTGAACCGGGCGCTCGCGCGGGTTTCGCGGGCCCCAATATCATCGAGCAAACAATTCGCCAAAAACTACCTCCTGGTTTTCAACGAAGTGAATTTTTATTATTAAATGGACATATTGACATGATAGTGGAGCGCACGCACTTGCGTTCTCGCATCACAAATCTCTTATCTAAATTATTAAATCAGCCTGAAATTCATGGATCGTAAAAGTGCTCTTGAGCGTTGGCTAATTAAACTCCAATGCAATCAGGCGAGAGAAATAGATTTATCCCTTCAGCGTGTTTCAACGGTTTGGAATAGAATAAATAACAGTCTCGCGAGGAATAGTGCCCGGGAATCAGACTCTATGCTAACTTTTACCGTTGCAGGTACAAATGGGAAAGGATCCTGCGTTATGGCAATGGAATCGGTTTTACAGGCACATGGGTATGTTGTTGGAACCTATACATCACCTCATCTATTCAATTATAACGAGCGTATTCGTGTTTCTGGAGTTCCTGTAAACGATGCAATTATTATTGAGGCCTTTGAATTTATTGAAAGCGAATGCAAATCAATAGTGTTAACATATTTCGAGTATTCTACGCTAGCGGCATTATGGATTTTTAATACGTTAGCAGTTCAAGTCCGTGTTTTAGAGGTAGGATTAGGCGGGCGTTTAGATGCAGTCAACATCGTATCGCCTGACGTGGCTGTGGTCACTAGTATAGCCTTGGATCATCAATACTGGCTTGGAACGACAAAGGCCGAAATTGCTTTAGAAAAACTTGGAATCACTCGTATTAATAAGCCATTGATCTGGGGAGAGAGGAGCTCTAGCGAGCTCGATGAACTTCTGATACCGACCGGAGCAGTGCTATATAGGTTAGGCATTGAATTTGATATTTCTATGCTAAGACAAGACTTTACAGTGAAATGTTTAGTTGGCAACAATAACTTTTTTGTTTCAGGGATACCGGGTGACTCTGAATTAGTGGAAAATAAGGCTATTGCGTTGCAGTCTCTCCTTGCGGGAGGATACTCTCTTGATTCTAAAACGTGTCGATTAGCTTTATCTAAGCTTGAGCTTACTGGGCGCTTTCAGCGCGCGTCGATTGGAGATATTTCTATCATTTTGGATGTTGCTCATAATCCGGCAGCGGCAACATTGCTAGCGAAGCGCTTGTGTTTACTTGGCGGAAACTTTTTTGCAGTTGCATCGGTTCTTGCAGATAAAGACTGGATAGGAATCACGGCTCCTCTATCGGAGATAGTAACTTCATGGCATGTTGCGGAAATTAGCGATTCCAATAGAGCGATGGATGCTCGGAAGTTACTAAGTGATCTTAAAGTCAGGGGTTTAAAATCAGACTATTTCGGCTCCTTAGAGAGTGCTTTTCTAGCGGCTTACGAGAAATCTGTTCCAGGCGATACCATAGTAGCTTTTGGTTCGTTCCATGTTGTTGCTAGTATTTTAAAGGTTATCTCTTCTTGGCAGGAAAGGTAAAATGGTGCTAAGACAGAAGTTGATGAAAGTTATCCTTGTCGTAGTGATATTCCTCGGATTATGGAAAGTTTTTGAGAACTGGTCAGTCGTTTCGCAAATAGATCCTAAACCAGATATACCCCCGTCACCAAAACTAGAAAAGTATGAGAATAAAATATTTGACGAGTTCTCTCATTCCGATCTTNCCATGCAAGCAGAAGAATTATTTGTTGGTGAGCATCTCCACTCAATTGAGAAGATTGGAGAGGTAGATTCAGAGTTTGGTTTTGGTAGCAAGCCAAACCTATGGTTTCTATTAGTAAAGAACGTTAAGGCCAAAGACGTGGCCAGAAATATAATCAATGAATTACGAAAACTGGGTGAAAAAGCATTCGTTCAGACGGAATATGACAGCGGTGGGTATCTTATCTATGTTGGACCAATAATTGACTTCCAGCGTGCTGAGCAAAAAAAAAGCATGGTGGATGATAGTTTGGGGGTAGATTCGAAGATCTACTTGTATGCACGCGAGTTTTCCTCATAGAGTAATAAGCTGATGACATTTGTGACCATAGATTATGCTATTCTCTCTTTTATTTTTTTAACTTCAATGATAAGTGTGTTTAGAGGTTTTTTCGTCGAAGCACTATCTCTCATTACTTGGATCTGTGCTTTTATGGTCACGATGTCTTTTAACGAAATAGTGGCTGATATGTTGGTTGAGTATGTCCCACTTCAAACGATTAGGTCGGGGGTCTCGAGCGTAGCTTTATTTATTACTACTTTAATTTTTGGTTCCTTTTTAAGTTCTTTGGTAAAAAAAGCAATAAAAAACATAGGTTTGGGAAGTATTGACTCACTGCTTGGTTTTGGCTTTGGGTTTTGTAAAGGGGCATTAATCGTCTTAGCATCTGTGATTGTGCTTCCGATTTTTTTGCCAATAACTCAGGAAGACTGGTGGAGCTCATCAGTACTTATTCCATTGTTTGAAGAGTTCGAGCAGTGGGGTATAGACATTTTTTTTGACCTGTCAAAATTTTTGTCTTCTTGGAGCAAGTAGATGTGTGGAGTTATCGGGATTTTCGGAGTGAACGATGTCAACTTGTCGCTATATGACGCGCTTACGGTTTTACAACATAGGGGACAAGATGCTGCTGGAATAGTCACTGAAAAAAATGGTCAATTTTATCAGCGTAAATCTGATGGTCTTGCGCGAGATGTTTTTCACCGACGAGATATGGTGCAGTTGGTTGGAAACTTGGGAATAGGACACGTGCGTTACCCCACAGCCGGGAGTAGTGGTCCAGCATTAGCCCAACCACTTTATGTCAACTCACCATATGGCATATGTATTGCTCATAATGGTAATCTGACCAATGCTGAAAATTTGCGACGTGATATTAAAGGAATGGATTTACGTCATTTGAATACCGATTCAGATACTGAAATATTGCTTAATGTGTTTGCCCATGAATTGCAAGTTCGAGGCAAATTGCTCCCCGATAGTGGTGATATTTTTAGCGCAGTTGAACATGTTCATAATCGTTGTATGGGTGCGTTTGCAGTGGTGGGTTTAATAGCGAATCAAGGATTATTTGCTTTTCGGGATCGCTTTGGTATCAGGCCGCTTTGTTATGGACAAAGGAAAACTTCGGAAGGAACAGAGTTTGCAGTGGTTTCAGAGAGTGTTGCTCTAGATAGTTTGGGCTTTGATTTTGTGAGTGATCTTGGACCAGGTGAAGCCTTATTTATTGACAAAGCAGGAAATCTGCATCTCAGACAGTGCTCAGACAATGCAATTTTATCTCCATGTATCTTTGAACATGTATATTTCGCTCGTCCGGATTCTATGATGGACAATATTTCAGTTTATAAATGTCGGCTTAGAATGGGAGAAAGGTTAGCGGATAAAATTCTAAATTCATGGCCTGATCACGATATTGATGTTGTAATTCCTATCCCAGATACTAGTCGCGTGTCTGCCCAAGCGTTAGCAGAGCGGTTAGGAGTAAAGCTCCGTGAGGGTTATATGAAGAATCGTTATATTGGTCGGACCTTCATAATGCCTGGACAAAAAGAGCGTAAAAAGTCGGTAAGACAAAAGCTGAACCCAGTTCGTTTAGAATTTGCAGATAAAAATGTTCTTTTAGTTGACGATTCGATTGTTCGTGGAACAACGTCAAGAGAAATTATTCAAATGGCAAGAGACGCGGGAGCTAAAAAAGTCTACATCGCTTCGGCAGCTCCTGGTGTTCGCTTTCCTAACGTTTATGGTATCGATATGCCGGTTGCTTCAGAGCTCATTGCTCATGGTCGAACAGACGAAGCGGTTTGTGAGGCTATAGGAGCAGACTGGCTTATTTATCAAGATTTAAAGGACCTCGTGGCGGCAGCATCGGAGGGAAATCCTGAGATATGTCGATTTGAATGCTCAGTATTCGATGGTAATTACATCACTGGTGATATTGATGAAGATTATCTGCATAATTTAGAGCGTCTTCGCAATGATGTTGTAAAAAGTGCGAAGCAATTGGCGATGGATCTAGGAAAACCGCAAGCAATTGGTATTTTTAATGCTGGTCTTGAAGTAAAGGGCTGAACTATTGGGCTTTCGAGTTGAACCTAGCATATGTATTCGTTGATGGTTTTAAGGCATGTTAAATTGTAGTGGTGAGCTACATGTATTTATCAATAATAGAGCACTTGACTTTGTACCAATCTTTCAGAAAATCTTTGATTTAGTGTTCCCTGTTTATAAGCGCTACTGGCATAATGATCCATCCCTGAAGGAAAAGAATGATGATTAAGCAAGGAATTTAATCAAAATTGAGCCTCATTCTTTACTTTCGGNACACAGTTTTACTCAGCTGTGAACATTCTTCTACTCCATTGGGTGACTTACCTGGTGAGGAAGACTCTAGCCGAAAAGAACTATTTAATTTTTTTACGGAAAAAAGTTGTTGCTTAGATAGTGTTTCCAATTTACAACGCCTTCTTTTTGTTCAGTATAATAGGACTTTACTTGGGCATTTAACCATTAAAAGTTAACTTGAATCGTCGAAAAAATACTGTAAACACTTTGAACTTGGTCGAGTTTGGTCAAATCGCACTGAGTATNTATTGTGTAGCCTTTCAGACTCTCCAAGATTTAAATGTCAGGATGTTATCAGTTGGTTGCAACAAATTGAAAAACTATTGATAATCACGAGCGTAATGGTGGCTCCTAGAGGTCCCTTGCAAGTGCTTACCGCAAATCCCGCCAGGCCCGGAAGGGAGCAACGGTAGTGGAAGAGTGCTGTGCTGAGATTTGGCTTTTGGGAGTCACCTCCATTTTTCCGGTAAGTTATTATGTTTAATTTGATTACCGCTACTTCTCTCGGTTCACGATCTTTCAATATAATTGCCTTTTTTTCGATCATATTTTCTAACATGTTCGGAGATTTCTTATGAGCTATCAGGTGCTGGCAAGGAAATGGCGACCGAAAGACTTTTCAGAAATGGCTGGGCAAGAGCACGTCCTTCGTGTTTTGAGTAATTCACTTAATAATAATCGCTTACATCATGCCTACCTATTTGCGGGAACGCGTGGCGTAGGTAAAACAACAATTGCTCGGGTGTTGTCTAAGTGTCTCAATTGCGAATCTGGAATTAGCGCTACTCCATGTGGTAGTTGTTCGTCTTGCGTAGAAATGAATGAGGGTAGAAGTATTGATTTTATCGAGGTTGATGCCGCATCGAAAACCAAGGTTGAAGACACCAGAGACTTGCTTGACAGAGTCCACTATGCGCCGAGCAAGTCTCGTTTTACAATTTACTTGATCGATGAGGCTCACATGCTGTCTGCTAATAGCTTCAATGCTCTTTTAAAGACGTTAGAGGAACCTCCATCTCACGTAAAGTTTTTACTTGCAACTACTGATCCAAAGAAACTCCCCGTCACAATTTTGTCGCGGTGTATCCAATTCAACTTAAAAAATCTCGCAGTGGATAAAATATCTAAACATCTCAAATTTATCTTAGCAGATGAAAAAATTCCGTTTGAAGATGAAGCGGTTGGAAGGCTTGCGCGAGCGGCAAATGGTAGCATGCGTGATGCGCTTACATTAACAGATCAAGCTGTTGGTTATGGAGACGGGCGCGTTCTCAGCGAGTATGTTAGTGTAATGCTGGGGTCCATCACAAAAAGTTTTATTATTGATATTTTTTCTGCTTTGGCGGAAAGAAATGGTAAGGAACTGCTTAAAAATATAGAGACTATGGCCGAGCATGCCCCTGACTATGACTGTGCTCTTGGAGATATTCTAATCCTGCTACATGAAATCTCTGTTCATCAAATTGTTCCTGAGAGCTGTGACAAGGGTGATGACAATAATCAAGTAATTGCGAATTTGGCTAAAAAACTTAGTAAAGAAGATATTCAACTTTTTTATCAGATATGTTTATTAGGTCGGAACGACCTCCAAATGACTCCTGATCCAAGGATAGGTTTTGAAATGATTATGCTGAGGGCACTTGCCTTTCGCCCGGAGGAGGATAGAGGTGACAACCCGACCAAAAAAAAGTACTCATTTGATAATCAGACACATTCTGGAAATAATAAGATAGCTAAAAAAGATGATGGATATAATTTGACCAAGAGTTCACGACAACCGAGTCAAATAACCGTTGATGAGTCCATAGCCATACAAGATGAAAAACAAAGCTCAGGTTTGTCGAAGGAGTTCACCTCCGATGAGAAAGTCGACTTTACTCTCTTAGAGAAATTCGAAGCTGGACACTGGTCGTCAATTTGTAAGCAACTAGACATTGGAGGGGCCCTGGGTCAAATAGTTAAGAATTGTATTTTTTCGCGAGTAGAAAATGATAAGTTATTTTTTGTGCTAGATTCAGGTTACACCAACTTGCTCTCTAAGAGGCATGAGTCAGCATTAGCTGATTTGTTGAGCACTTATTTTGCAAGGACTCTTCAGGTCTCGATTGATGTTGGAATAGTTGAAATGGATACTCCGAGATTGGAAGCGTCTCGGAGTTTTGAGGACAATAAAGAGCGTTTAATTGTTGCACTAAATGAAGATGCTCAAATCAAACATTTTAAACAGTTATTTGACGGGTCTATTGAAATGGATAGTATTGTTCCCAAGGAGGTGTAATAAAATGAGCATGGAAGAACTTCTTCGACAAGCTAAGGAAATGCAACAGAAAATAGCTCTTTTACAGCAAGAGGCTTCTGGAAAAGAGGTTGTGGGTGAATCTGGGGGAGGCTTGGTAAAAGTTACTATGACGGGCCGTTTTGATGCTCGCAAGGTGGCCCTAGATCCTGATCTGATGACGGAAGACAAGGCTATTATAGAAGATTTGCTAATAGCTGCTATCAATGATGCTGTCAAAAAAGTCGAGAACGGTCAAAGTGATTCACTGTCTAGGTTGACAGGGGGTATAAGCCTGCCGCCCGGATTTAAAATGCCATTTTAAACATGTTTTATACGTAAAAGCATATGCCGAGCCCACTTTTTAATCAACTTATACATAGCTTGTGTTGCCTACCCGGAGTAGGAAAGAAATCTGCGCAGAGGATGGCTTTGTACTTGATAGAGCGAGACAAGGTATCAGCAAAGCGATTGGTTAGGGTGCTTGCCGAATCAATCGAAAAGATTGATAGATGTGTTCGCTGCAGAAATTTAACAGAAGACCTACTTTGCTCTCTTTGTGGAAGCGAGCGATCAAACAAGGGGTTGTTGTGCGTTGTTGAGACTCCAGCTGATCTTTTAGCAATTGAGCAAGCTAATTGCTTCTTCGGGACCTATTTCGTACTTCACGGACATCTCTCACCAATTGACGGCATCGGCCCAGAAGAGCTTGGTTTTGATGAGTTATTTAAACAATTGCATGAGCATGATCTAAAAGAGGTAATTTTGGCAACAAATTTGACTCTTGAGGGTGAAACAACGGCTCAATTTATTGCTGATAAGTCCCGCTCACTGGGAAAGAAAGTATCCAGAATTGCGTACGGTGTGCCTATGGGGGGAGAGTTAGAGTATGTGGATGGCGGAACTTTAAGTCTTGCACTAGATCGTCGAAAAATTATTTAGCATGGTCTTTTGGATAGAAAACTATAATGGGTTAGTCAATCTCACACAGAGACTGGCTAGTAAAAAAATATTGTGTCTTGACACTGAGTTTATGAGGTCCAATACCTTCTACCCGAAGTTGGCACTCATACAAATTTATAACGGTGGGCACTGTTGGTTGATCGATGCACCGAGCATTGATGATTTAACACCGCTGAAACGACTATTAGAAAATCCCGAATGTACACTGGTGATGCATGCGTGTGCCGAGGACCTCGAGGTTCTTAGATACTCCGCCCATATATCTCCAAATAAGATTTTTGACACACAAATCGCGGCTGGCTTAGCAAACATATCATATTCAATAAGTTATGCCAGCCTTCTAGAATCTTTAACAGATATACGAGTGACCAAATCAGTCACTCGGTCAAATTGGTTGGCGAGACCTCTCTCAGAGGAACAATTAAAATATGCAGAAGATGATGTGGTATATCTAGAACGCTTGTATGAGATCCTCTCCAATAAATTAAGTTTATTGGGACGCTGCTCTTGGTTTCAGGACGAAATTAGCATAGTGATTGACAACGTTGCGGCGCGTGAGAGTCTAGAGTTTTATTTTGAACGGTTCAAAGGTAAGCATCGGTTAGGCGCACTATCGCTCAACGCGCTAAGACGTCTTAGTTATTGGCGAGAGAAAACTGCGAGATTGAATGATAAGCCGCGAAAGCATATCCTGTCAGACACCATATTACTTAAACTTGCCGCTAATCTTCCACAAATGCACTCAGATTTATTTTCCATAAAAGATCTTCGTGCAAAAGATATTCGAATCTTTGGTAAGACTATAATATCTGAAATTCAAAAAAGTTATGGTGATCAAGAAGTTACAGTGATACCGAGTCTACCAAATAACTCGGCTAACACAATTGTAAAGAAACTTTATCAGTGTTTGACTAACTTTGGTGAGTCCCGCGAAATTCCGGTTGAAATATTGGCATCAAAGAAAGAATTAGAGGTTATTGTTAGGAGCGCATTAAGTGGCAACGTATGCTGGCCACCACGATTACTGAAGGGTTGGCGTGTAGAGATCGTCAAGCCTATAATCTTAGAGTTTATCTCAGATATTGGATAAGATTTTTAAAGACTGAAGGGGTTTTTAGACTAGTTATGGGTACATATGATGAGAAATTTTGGCAAAAAAAATGTCTAGAGGAAATGACAGAATATGAGTGGGAACTACTCTGTGATCGTTGCGGCAAGTGCTGTTTAGTAAAATTGGAAGACGTCGATACTGAGCAAATTTTTTTTACGGAGGTAGTTTGCGAATTTATGGATCAGACCACATGTCAATGTTCTGATTATAAAAATCGAGATAAGGTTAAGGACTGCGTCAAATTAGATTCGGTAAATATTGCTGAACTAAGCTGGCTGCCATCCAGTTGTGCCTATCGGTTGGTTGCAGAAGGTATAGATTTGCCCAGTTGGCATCATCTTTTAAGCGGTTCTGAGTATCTTGTTCAGTCGAGTGGTGCCTCTATCATGGGCAGGGTCATTTCTGAAACTCATGTTAAAGATCAAGATTTGGAAAACCATATCATACGTTGGGTGGATTAGTAGTGTACTCAACTGAAAATTATTTTTGGGGATGGATTGCTTATTCATTCGGCGTGTTTTCTTTGCTGTTGTGCTTCTGGTATATGGTTAGAGGTTTAAAGAGCTCGGCCCTTCGGCAAGGTATGGTGCTTGTTGCTATTGTATTTTTTATGACTCCAGTCACAGCATATTATGACGACTTTCATTTAGCGCCCGCTTTCTTCGTGAGCTTATATGAGGGTTTATTACTAGATTCAGGGTTTCAACGGGGCCTCGCTCCAATTTTGGCGATGATAATAATAACGCTTACTTTATATGGCTCCTCAAAGTTTTTGTGGAAAAAAATGAAAAGACCACCTCCGGTCAGGGTGCGGCCTGCGTTTTCCTCAGATAAACGTCGTAGATCCCATACGTAACACAGTAGCATTTCGTTGAGAATTTATTAAAGGGTCAGCTGTTGGCCCCGATCGACTTTTCGTTTGAGTGATTGCGGAATGTGATTATAATAATGCATCGAAGAGTGGATAATAAAGAATATGAAATTTACTGGTACAGAAAACTACATTGCTACAGAAGAGCTTCAACTTGCGGTAAATGCTGCGGTTACTCTTGAACGCCCTTTGCTCATAAAGGGGGAACCGGGAACTGGAAAGACTATGCTTGCGGAAGAGGTATCAAAGGCCTTGGGGAAAAAAATGCTCTCATGGCATATAAAATCGACAACTAAGGCACAACAGGGATTATATGAGTATGATGCGGTTTCAAGACTACGAGATTCACAGCTTGGAGACGAAAAGGTACATGACATTGCCAACTATATTGACAAAGGAAAGCTTTGGGAGGCCTTCACCTCGCGAGAGCAAGTTGTTTTGTTGATTGACGAAATAGATAAGGCAGACATAGAGTTTCCGAATGACCTCCTGTTAGAGCTGGATCGAATGGAATTCTATGTGTATGAGACGGGCCAGACGGTTCGGGCAGTTCAGAGGCCTATTGTTATTATTACCAGCAATAACGAAAAGGAATTACCTGATGCATTTTTGAGACGCTGTTTTTTCCATTTCATAAATTTTCCCGATAGACCTACAATGCAACGCATTGTGGATGTGCATTTTCCCGATATTAAAAAGAAACTTGTTGATATAGCGCTGGAAATATTTTTTGATGTTCGAAAAGTTCCTGGTTTGAAGAAGAAACCTTCCACCTCAGAGCTAGTCGACTGGTTAAAACTTGTCATGTCTGACGACATCCCAGAGGATATTCTAACAAATCGAGACCCAACGAAAGCCATTCCCCCGCTCTATGGTGCTTTATTAAAAAATGAGCAAGATGTGCATTTACTGGAGAGATTGGCATTTATGACAAGACGAGAGTTGAGATGACCTAAATCATGCTAATAAATTTTTTTAATATGGTTAAGCAATCTGGGGTGCCAGTCTCAATTAAGGAGCTATTAGATTTGATTTGTGCTATGGATAAAAATCTTTCGTTTGGATCCACTGATGACTTTTATCTCCTCGCTCGGCTTTGTATGGTAAAAGATGAACGATATTTTGATCGTTTTGACAGAGCATTCGGGGCTTACTTTAAAAATATGCAAAATATAGATCAAATTTTGGAATTTCTCATACCCGAAGAATGGTTAAAAAAGGAATTCGAAAAACACTTTACAGAGGAGGAAAAAGCGAAAATTCAGAGCCTAGGAGGTCTGGAAAAGCTTCTTGAAGAATTTAAAAAACGACTAGAAGAGCAGTCGGAACGGCACCAAGGAGGTAATAAGTGGATCGGGACCCGCGGGACCTCACCATTCGGACACGGAGGCTATAACCCAGAGGGGATTCGCATTGGAGGTCCTGGTGGATCTGGTAGCGCGGTAAAGGTTTGGGATGAGCGCCAGTATCGAGATTTAGATGATTCTGTAGAAATAGGGACGAGAAATATTAAAATTGCACTGCGGAGACTACGAAAATTCGCGCGTGAGGGCGCAGCAGATTTGTTAGATCTCGGCGATACCATCCTTAGTACCGCTCGAAACGCTGGATTACTTGACTTGAAGATGGTTCCTGAACGACGTAATTCAGTCAAAGTGCTTATTTTCTTTGATATCGGTGGGTCAATGGATCCGTTTGTGACCCTCTGTGAGGAACTATTTTCAGCCGCTAAGACTGAATTTAAACATCTGGAGTATTTTTATTTTCATAATTGTCTGTATGATTATGTTTGGAAGGAGAATCGAAGGCGTAAAGATCAACAAATAAAGACGCATGAACTTCTAAACAAGTACTCGTCAGATTATAAGGTAATCTTTGTTGGAGACGCATCTATGGCTCCTTATGAGATAAGTAGTCCTGGTGGTAGCGTTGAATACCAGAATGAAGAGTCTGGGGCGGTATGGATGCAAAGGGTGTCAGGCACATACAAAAATGTTATTTGGATTAACCCGGTCGAGGAGAGTTATTGGCATTACACGCCCTCCATATCCATGTTACGCGGGTTAGTTAAAGATAGAATGTATCCTCTCACGTTAGATGGCCTTGAACGGGGCATGGAGGAATTGTCTCGTTAATACCAAAGACAAGTGTCTGGATGTGCCCTAGGCCCAGGGATACGCGTTCTAGATCATGTAAATAACTGCTGTGAATCCAACTATCGTAAGAACTATTGTATATGGAAGCGCCATGACAACCATCCTCATATATGAAAGTTGTATTAAAGGAGCTAGAGCAGATGTCAACAAAAATAAAAAGGCGGCTTGTCCATTTGGCGTCGCGACACTTGGAAGATTTGTTCCAGTATTGATGGCTACCGTTAGTTTATCAAAATGCTCTCTGCTTATTCCCCCGGAATCAAGCACTGCTTTTACCTCGTTGATATAGACCGTAGCTACAAACACGTTATCACTTATCATAGACAAGATTCCATTCGCTAAGAAAAACATGCCCGGCTGTATACCCTCATCCATGGAAAGAACCACTGATATAACCGGTGAAAAGAGATGTTGCTCGTGAATGACCGCGACGATCGCGAAAAACACGACTAAGAGCGCAGTAAATGGAAGAGCCTCTTCGAATGCATGGCCGATTTTATGCTCATCTATGACCCCATTAAATGCCGTTAGTAGAACAATAATCATCAATCCAATCAGTCCGACGGGGGCAATGTGAAATGCCAGAGCAAATACTAATATAACAGCAACTGTAAATTGCACCATGAGTGCCGCAACATCTTTTTGGGTCCGATTCGCTTGCTCTTGCGCGTTAAAGTTTTCCAGTACTAATCTCACTTCCTGAGGGAGTTGCGCACCGTATCCCAAAATACCGAGCTTCTCTATAACAACACACGTTATCAGGCCGCAGACTAAAACGGGCATAGTTACTGGAGCCATAATCCAGAAAAATGTCATAAAATCCCAGCCAGCCTTTTCAGCAATTAAAAGGTTCTGAGGTTCACCGACTACAGTGCATACCCCGCCTAAGGCAGTGCCAACTGCACCATGCATTATTAAACTCCTTAAAAATGCGCTAAATTGCTCCAAGGTCTCCTGATTTTCAGCCCTCACCTCATCATCTGTGGTGTGGTCGTGGTCAGTAGAATTGATGTCTTTACCACTTGCGACACGGTGGTACACGCTGTAAAAGCCTACGGCGACGGAAATCAGGACCGCTGTGACCGTGAGGGCATCGAGGAATGCTGACAGAAAAGCTCCGGCAAAACTAAAAAGAAGCGAAAGTAATATTTTCGACCTAATGGTAAGTAAAATTTTTGTAAATACGAACAGCAACATATCCCTCATAAAGTATATTCCTGCTACCATAAACATTAGGAGTAGGATTACTTGGAAGTTTGAGACTGTCTCTCTATATACACTGTCGGGGGACGCCAGCCCAAGGGCTATGGCTTCGATTGCTAAAAGCCCGCCCGGCTGCAGTGGGTAGCATTTTAAAGCCATGGCAAGGGTAAATATAAATTCTCCTATTAACAGCCATCCCGTGACGAAAGGCCCCAAGAGGTATAGCGCCATTGGATTTATTATTAAAAAACCGATGATTGCTTTCTGGTACCACTTAGGGGAGTGACCTAAAAAATTTTGCGCAAATGCCGACGAAAGAGACATATTTATTTTTTAACCTTGGGTGTGAAGTATTTTTTTAATTTTTGAGAGAAACAAACGATGTTATTCATCGAAACTGTATCTATTGAGATCTATTTTTGCAAGAGGCAAGCAAGCCTTTTTAATATCGGAGCTTTATTTTGTTGAAAAAGTCGATAAATGAACGTTTTTCATTTACTTTCGTAGGACGGGAGAGTGCCGAAAAAATTGTGATCTGTGTCGTCAATGGATCGATTCTTGTCAGGGAAAGAGAGTTCATTTTCTCTATTCATGATATTGACTCAGTGAAGAATTATTGTATTTCTACATTAATGCTGGGGACTTGTGGTGATTTTGACTATGAGGTTTGGGATTTGTCTGATGATGTATGCTACTTAGAGGATTATTCTGTAATTAACTTAAGAGAGTTACTCATATCAATCGATGAGTTGAACTTTACTTTAGCATGTCGGGCGGTCCAGCTTTTAGAGTGGAAAAAAAGCCATATATTTTGCGGCGCTTGTGGTAATGCAACCGAGATTCAAGGCCCTGAACACAGTTTGAGCTGTATCAGATGTTCAAAACCATACTATCCTCGTATTTCTCCGTGTGTAATTGTGGTGGTAACTAAGGGCGAATATTGTCTGTTAGCTCGTCAATTGAACTGGGCGGATGGACTTTTTAGTGCGGTAGCAGGCTTTATTGAGGCCGGGGAGAGTGCTGAGGATGCCTTGCATAGAGAGGTTTTTGAAGAAGTGGGAATTCTTATAAAAAAGCCACAATATATTGGCAGTCAGTCTTGGCCCTTTCCAAGTCAGCTGATGTTAGGGTTTATGGCAGAGGCTGCTTCGGAACATATCAATGTGGACGGAGTAGAAATAAGTGAGGCACGATGGTGGCACTGTGATAAAATGCCGCCCTCAGTGCCACCACCCGCTGTACTCTCGGGATTATTAATTGAAAAATTTCTCATCAGTGCCAAGGGCTTAGAAAATCAAAATAAGTGGTGATTTTATTTAAGTTGTATTTGAGCTGAAAACAACAGGAGACAGCTTTGGAATTTTTATATGATTACGGGTTATTTTTTGCAAAGCTAGTCACCTTCGCGTTAATCCTTCTGTCCGTAACTGCCTTAATATCGTTACTTCGTAATAAACGAGCGGGATCCGGAAAGGGAGATCTCATGGTTACCCGGCTAAATGATCTGTATGAGGATACGAGTAATCTTATGCATTTGGCGGTGCTCAATGATGCGGAGAAAAAAATAGAGGAAAAGAGCCTTCATGATAAAAAAAAGCTGGAGAGAAAAAACGAAAAAAAAGCAGCAAAAGATCAGGTCTCTCTCGATGGTGCTCCTCGAAAACGTGTCTATGTATTAAGCTTTGAAGGCAATATGAATGCATCTTCTGTCGTTAACTTGAGAGAAGAGATAAGTGCAGTGCTTACAACCGCCAAAACTTCGGATGAGGTGTTACTCCGTTTAGAAAGTGCGGGAGGAATGGTACATAGCTATGGACTGGCAGCTAGTCAACTGGATCGACTAAGAAAGAAAGATATTCCCATTACGGTTAGCGTGGACAAAGTAGCCGCTAGCGGGGGATACATGATGGCTTGCGTTGCTGATCAAATAATAGCGGCCCCATTTGCAGTATTGGGCTCCATTGGAGTGGTTGCTCAATTACCAAATTTTAACCGTGTACTGAAGCATAACAAGATTGATTTTGAATTACTCACAGCGGGAGAGTACAAGCGTACGTTGACGCTATTTGGAGAAAATACCGCAAAAGGAAGAGAAAAATTTGTCAACGAGCTAGAGGAAACACACCAGCTTTTCAAGCAGTATGTTAGTGAGCGGCGGGAGAAAATAGAAATTGACCAAATTGCCACGGGTGAAGTTTGGTATGGCAGTAAAGCTTTAGAGCTAGGGCTAGTCGATGACTTGAAAACGAGCGACGAGTACCTGATATCATCAATGCAGACAGCTGATGTTCTGGAGGTCAAATATATTCTTAATAAATCGTTAACGGAGCGACTTGGTATATCAGCGGAGAACGCGATCGATACTCTTCTTGTCAAATGGTGGCAGAGACTTACAGGTAACTCCCACAACCTTCCTTAAGTAAGCGCAGAACAAAATTAGTCTCGCCGAAGACTATCGTTTGCGGCAATCGGGGTCGGAAACTTTAGCACTACTATGTAACTGGAAAATATAAAGGTCAAGATCGCGACTGCTTGAATCAGATGAGATGATTCGCTTCCAATAAGATTACTACTATACGCTAGATATGCGATCAGCAACGAAAATTCACTATTTTGTCCTAATCGAAATCCAATATCCCAAGCTAAAGATGGCGACTCGCTTTGCGAGCGTAGAAGGTAGAAATAGGTAATTGGTTTAATTGCGAGGATGACGACGGTAAAAAATACAACTGCTAAACCTATTTCGGGGATAAGAGTTATATTGAAACCGGCACCTAGGGAGAAAAAAAATAAGATCAAAAAGAAGTCGCGTAGGGGTTTTAAACTCAATGCAATATGTTTTGAAAGGGGGCATGTCGCGATGGAGATGCCCGCTATAAATGCGCCAATTTCTCTAGATAAACCCAATTGAGCGGAAGCCTCAGCTGTTCCGAGGCACCAACCTATCGCGATCAGAAAAATATACTCCCCGATCTGCTCAAACCTTATGAACAGTGGCAGAAGTAGAAAGCGAACAATAATAAAAGCTCCAAAAATAAGCAGTGGGAGAGCCAACAGGGTTAAGCTCAATTCTTTAAAATTTACATTATCTGACATAATCAGTAATAATATGATGATTGCTAAAAAGTCTTGCATGAGCAACATTCCCACCATCAACTCGCCTGAGTGCTTATGGTGAAGCGCTGTGGTGGGTAAGAGCTTTATCCCAATGATTGTGCTTGAAAATATCATTGAGGCGCCAATAATCAGATTTTCTAGGTGTGAAAAACCAAAAATATGCCCTAGAGAATATCCAGTGATGCTAAAAAGAATTGAGCTGATCATTGTCGATTGAGTGGCTTGGCGCAACACTTTAATAAGTGCCTTTGGCTGCATATCAAGACCCAAAAGAAATAGAAGGAAGATAATACCGATTTCCGATATTGAAGATATTGTGTCGACATTGGTTACCCATTGAAGCGAGTAAGGCCCGATTAAAACTCCGAGGGCTATATACGCAATGATGAGCGGTTGGCGACCGAAAAGCGCCAGTGTTGCGAGCATCGCAGCACCGCTAAAAATGAAAAAGAATAATTGAATTAGACTTTCATGCATAATTATTTATCTCTCGATGCTAACATTACAAAAGCAGTAAACCAATAATGTTAAATTAAAAAATTCTGTAGAAGATCTTTGATCCACAGTGTCAACTGAATCTTTTACCGATACTGATCTAAACATGCTAGGCCAAAAGTAAACCAGTTGTGATAGTTTTCGGCAGAATCGGCGAGACATTGCTTAATAGGGTTGTTAGTATACATTATGTGGTCAGAAGAGAAAAAATGTGATGACAGAAAATCAACCAAAACCGAATAAGGTGAACGATTCAGATGACAGCCGCGTCGATGCAATTGCAGCGGTAGTAGTGCTTGTTATTGTTGTCAGTGCATTTGTATATATTTTGTCGACGCTTTAGTATCTCACCGAAATTATGTCGAGGCCAAAACTATATACTCATAGTATGGAAATACACAGAATTTTGAAGACTTTAGGCAGGTACTTTGGAGTTGGCTATGGCCCTTGATTCCGAAAGTTTGTTATCAAATTTAAGTCCTCGTGAGCTGGTACGTCGACATTTAAACGAAATCCCAACTAAGAGACTTAGTTCAAGCGCTGATGCTGTCGAGACCCTAGAGCAACTTCAACATCTGCTGGTAGATAAGAACGTAAGTTTGATTGCTCATTATTACACCAATCCCGCTATTCAATCACTAGCTGAAAAGAGTGGGGGCATTGTTTCTGACTCACTTGAGATGGCGCGTTTTGGTCAACGTTCCGAGTCTCAAGTGCTCGTTGTCGCTGGGGTAGCTTTTATGGGCGAGACGGCTAAGATTATCTCGCCAGGTAAGCGAGTTCTGATGCCCTCCCTTGATGCAACGTGCTCCCTCGATATTGGGTGCCCAGCAGATCAATTTGAGACATTTTGTGATGATAACCCCGATAGGACTGTTGTGGTTTATGCAAATACCTCGGCAGCTGTTAAAGCCCGAGCGGATTGGGTAGTTACCTCCAGTATTGCTGTAGAGGTAATTGACTACTTAGATTCACAAGGAGAGAAAATTCTCTGGGCGCCAGATAGATATCTGGGTAGCTATGTGCAAAGAAAAACCGGCGCGGATATGCTCCTCTGGGATGGGAGTTGCATAGTGCATGAGGAATTTAAGGCTCAAGGAGTCTTGAATCTGCTTAATATGTATCCCGATGCGGCTGTTCTAGTTCATCCGGAATCTCCGAAGGTAATTATCGACCTTGCAAATTTTGTTGGCTCTACTACACAGCTTATTTCAGCCGCTCAGGATATGCCCAATCCCCAACTAATCGTAGCAACTGACCGAGGAATCTTGTACAAAATGCAACAAGCTGTGCCTAACAAGAAGCTCCTTATGGCTCCCACGGCAGGTAATGGAGCTACTTGCTTTAGTTGCGGTGATTGTCCATGGATGGCCATGAATACAATGGATCGACTGCTAGATTGTCTTGCTGGCGAAAAAAATGAGGTATATGTGGATCCAATTATTGCTGACAGGGCGATGGTGGCGCTCAACAGAATGTTGGATTTTAAAAAATGACAGATCGTAGTTCTATTTTGGTGAGGAGGAATTACTTAAAGATTCGAGACTCTCTTTTCAATCATCATCAAATCTTGCATTCTTTGTTGAATGATCGCACTTTGTTTGAAATTTTTTCTAAGCAGTTTGGCCGCGTGTGTAAACTGTTGTTTCGCTCTATCAAAAGCGCCTACCAAGATAAAGTATTCCGCGCGTGCGAGGTGTACTCCAGAGATATCGCCCGCTAAGCCACTCACTTCAGCAAGGTGATACCATAAATGTGGATCATAGGGACGTTCCCTTGATAAACCTTTCAAGACTTTGGCCGCCCGTTCATAGCGATTCTCTTTCAGTAGCACTTTGGAGTTAAGGAGTTTTAACGGATAGCTAGTTGGACGGATGGTCAATAACTTTTCAATCTTTTGTTTGGCTTTATAAAAATGCTGGTCGGCAATGTCTAGTTCTATGCTGGTGTATCTGAAAATGAATTGATCAGGATCATCAGTGATTAGTTCGTTAATGACTTTTCTCGCTTCCATATAGTCGCCATTTTGTATCAACGATAATGTGAGACCATATTTAATCGGCTCTAGGTCAGAATATCTGTTTCGAAGTTGATGTTGAAAATGTTTGATCTTTTCGGTGGGACTATCGTTGTTTCGTGTCATTGTTCTAACACGAATTAAATTATAGGTTTCACTTGTCGGATAATACTTTTTTGGGACCCTCAGCAAGCGATTTTTCGCATCAGAGATACGTTTCTCAGTGATGGGATGAGTGAGTAAGAATTCTGGTGGCCGATTGCCGATGTACCGTCTAACTGAGAGCATCTGTTCAAACATCTGACTAACCGCTGCTGGATCTCGGCCGGAGTTTCGAATAGTCTGAAAGCCGATTCTATCAGCCTCCTTTTCATTACTTCGACTATATCTCAGGCTACTCTCAAGAGACGCGGCCTGTGATGCGGAGATCACTGCCGTGCCTGCATCCGGATTACCTGACGCAGCTATGACTAAGCCAACAAGCAAGGCGCCCATGCCGAGGGAGGCGTTTTTACGTTTTGCTTCGATTCCTCTCGCAAAGTGTCTCTGGCTCAGATGTGCAAGCTCATGCGCAAGAACAGACGCTAGTTGATCCTCGGACTTAGCATAATTGAATAAGCCGATATGTATGCCGATAACCCCACCCGGGACAGCGAAGGCATTCATGGTTGGATTGTCAATTATGATAAGTTCTAACTGTGTATCTTTTAGTTCGCTGTAGGTAGCAAGATTTAAAAGCAAAATCTCAAGATAGTCCTTTACAAGAGGGTCATCATATTCAGGGACACTGGCGCGGAAGGCTTTCAACCAACTGCGCCCAAGGAGGTATTCTTGTTGCGCGGACACAATTGCTGAACTAGTGTCTCCCAGTATTGGTAGATTAATCTCCGAACTTACGCTTCGGATTGCACAAAAAATGGTGCAGAAAACGTAAAAAGCTACTACCCAGCGAACTCTTTTTCTTGGCAAACTCATGTAGTTGTTTCACTGTTGTATTTAAGAATTTGTATCAATAATCTTACACATTTTTATGAGTAACATTGCGTTAGCCACAAAAATAAAAATATTATTGCAACTTTTAGGTATATTAGATGGCTGGAGAATAGTGGTTTATTCTAGGATGAGCAAATCTTGATGATTAAAAAGACAGTTTTAGATTGGTTTGACAAATACTTCGGTAGCAGTGAGGCGTTACTCCTGAGTATTATACTTCTTGCCTCGTTGCTAATTTTTATGACCTTTGGAGGTGTGCTCGGTCCATTATTGGTATCGATTGTCATTACCTTTCTTTTACAAGGAATGGTGAATAAAGTTTGTAGTTTTGGTATCTCACGATCTGTTGCTATGAGTTTGTCTTATATAGTTTTCATCGTAGGAATGATTTCACTACTTGTTGGATTTATACCTTTGGTAGGACGTCAAATGAGGGTGCTTGTCGGTGAGACTCCTAGTATTTTGGCAAACATACAAGATATTATTGCAAGCGTTCCTGAAAAATATGCAGACTATGTCACCGTTGATCAGTTTAATGCCATTAGTGTGCGTGTCACTGAAGAATTGGGTGAAGTTGCCGAGCAACTTTTCGCATTATCTATAAGCAGTTTTCCTGGGCTCCTCTCAATTGTTATTTATTTAATTCTGGTTCCTTTGTTGGTGTTTTTCATGTTGAAAGATAAAGACTTGCTCGTGTCATTTTTTTCAGGGCTATTGCCCTCTAATCGACCAGTCTTAAACTCAATCTGGCTTGAAATGGAGGCACAATGTTCGAATTACATCCGTGGAAAATTTATTGAGATAATACTAGTCGGTTTTACTTCATTAATCGCATTCATGTTCTTAGACCTGAAATATGCTGCGTTACTTGCAATGCTTGTTGGACTCTCTGTGCTCGTGCCATATATAGGAGCTACTTTGGTCACTATACCTGTACTGATGGTTGGGTATGCGCAGTGGGGTTGGGGTCCAGAATTCCTTTGGTTATCAATTATTTATGTAATTATACAATTTCTGGATGGAAATCTATTGGTCCCCCTGCTGTTTTCTGAAGTAGTTAACTTGCATCCGGTCGCCATAATATCCGCTGTGTTGATTTTTGGCGGTGTTTGGGGATTCTGGGGTGTGTTTTTTGCGATACCGTTAGCGACCCTCGTGAATGCAGTATACAAGGCATGGCCAGTGTCAGATATGAACAGTGCACCCGAAGATTAGGTTTCTAATTCAGTTATAGCCACACCACAGGCTATTAGGTTTATTTATAGTGTCTCAAGTTGAATTTAAGTATTAGGGTGTAAATATACTACAAATCGAGATTTTATTTTTATTTTTAACGAATTGTTTTATATCGACTTTCTAGCTATTGAAACGATATTGCTGATAGAAGTACAATAAATGGGCGCTGGATAACTCGCTTGACTGTAGTATTAGTACATAAATTATCGTTGCAAGTTTTAAATTGTCGGATTAAACATTAAAGAATCGACTCTGGAGTGCGAAACCTCATGGCTGAAGATCTTGATCCATTAGAAACTCAAGAGTGGCTGGACGCATTCGATTCGGTAAACCGTTTTTCTGGTAAAGAACGAGCCGCATATATCTTGGAAAAACTCCGCGCTCATGCTCAAGCACAATCTGTCCCGGTTCCGAGTACCGCGACCACAAATTTCTGTAATACTATTGCTCCCAACGATGAAAAACCATTGCCAGGTGACCTTTTTATGGAGCGTAAGATTCGTTCTCTGATTCGCTGGAACGCTCTGGCCATGGTTATGCGAGCAAATGAGAGATCTCCAGGTATTGGGGGGCACATTGCAAGTTTTGCCTCTGCGGCAACGCTTTATGAAATCGGCTTCAACCATTTTTTTCGTGCTTCGTCTGAAAAGCAGTTGGGAGATCTTATTTTTTTCCAGGGGCATAGCGCACCCGGTATATATGCTCGTTCATTCCTAGAAAAGCGTATTTCGGCTGAGCAATTAGATAATTTTCGAAGAGAAGTCGATGGTGACGGCCTCTCGTCGTATCCACATCCGTGGCTTATGCCCGAGTACTGGCAGTTCCCCACTGTGTCAATGGGTCTTGGACCAATTCAGGCTATCTATCAGGCGCATGTGATGAGATATCTCTCTGCACGAAGTCTTCTTCCGCGGAAGGGTAGAAAGGTTTGGGCGTTCTTGGGTGATGGAGAGTGTGATGAGCCAGAGACTCTTGGCGCAATATCACTTGCTGGTCGGGAACAATTAGAAAATCTGATCTTTGTTGTGAATTGCAATCTTCAAAGATTGGATGGCCCTGTTCGAGGTAATGGAAAGATTATTCAAGAGTTGGAGGGAGTTTTTCGCGGTGCTGGTTGGAACGTCATAAAAGTGGTTTGGGGTCGACATTGGGATGTTCTTCTAGACAGAGATAAGAGTGGTTTGTTATTGCAACGTATGAATGAGGTATATGATGGCGAATTACAAAATTATAAATTTAATGGTGGTGCATACACCAGAGAACATTTCTTCGGAAAATATCCCGAACTCTTGGAATTAGTTGCTGATATGACTGATGATCAAATAATGGGATTAAATAGAGGAGGACATGATCCCTACAAGGTGTTTGCCGCCTATCATGCTGCTTCTCAATTTAGAGGAAAACCTTCTGTAATACTGGCTCACACAGTAAAAGGTTATGGATTAGGTGGTGCCGGTGAGGCCGCTAATGATACTCACTCGGTTAAAAAATTAGATATAAAAGCGTTGAGATCGTTTAGAGATCGCTTCGGTCTTCCAATTAGTGATGATACGCTCCATAGCGTTCCTTACTATCGTCCTCCAGATGATAGTCCAGAGATGCTTTACATGAAGCAACAACGCGATACATTGGGAGGAGCAATACCCAGTCGACTAGCAGAATTTCCCGCGATGAAGATTCCCGAGCTTGATACGTTTAAAAAGCAAACAGAAAGCAGTGGTGAAAGGGCTATTTCAACCACTATGGCGTTTGTAAGAGTATTATCTACCCTAGTCAAAGATGTGAATATAGGAAAGTTTATAGTACCTATCGTACCTGATGAAGCTAGAACTTTCGGAATGGAAGGGATGTTCCGTCAGCTAGGCATATATAGTTCTGCCGGCCAAAAGTATACACCGCATGATCGTGAGCAGATTATGTACTACAAGGAAGATAAAAAGGGTGTAATTTTAGAAGAGGGCATAAACGAAGCTGGAGCCATGTCGGCTTGGTTGGCACTTTCAACGTCCTACAGCACAAATGCTTTGCCGATGATTCCTTTTTATATATTTTATTCTATGTTCGGTTTCCAGCGAATTGGTGATTTAGCTTGGGCATCCGGGGATAGCCAGGCTAGAGGGTTTCTTATTGGCGCCACTGCAGGGCGAACAACATTAAATGGAGAAGGATTACAGCACCAGGATGGCCACAGCCACATATTAGCAAATACGGTCCCCAACTGCAGAAGCTACGACGCAACATATAGTTATGAACTTGCAGTAATCATACAGAATGGTTTGGACACAATGTTTCAACAACGTGAAAATTGCTTTTATTATATAACGACAATGAATGAAAACTACCAACAGCCTGCGATGCCAGTTGAGGTTAGAGACGGTATTATCAAGGGAATGTACCGATTAAAAAAATCTCCCGAGGCAGATTTAAAAGTTCAGTTAATGGGTTCAGGTACGATTTTGAACGAAGTTCTTCGAGCTCAAGAAATTCTGTCGCAAAAATACAATATAAACTCTGATATCTGGAGTTTAACGAGCGTAAACCAATTAGTTCGTGAGGGACAGAGTGTGGAGAGATGGAATTTGCTCCACCCCACAGATGAACCCAGGGTTTCTTTCGTGGAAGAGGCCCTTCAAGATAGTCATGGACCTGTGGTTATTGCTACAGATTACATGAAAAATTATGGCGAACAGCTGAGGGCCTTTATTCATTCACCACTCTATGTGCTGGGAACTGATGGATTTGGCCGAAGCGACAGCCGAGAGTCTCTAAGATATTTCTTTGAGGTGGATAGAAATTTCATCGTGGTGGCAGCATTGAAAGCTCTCTCAGACCTAGGTAAATTAAATGTGAACGTTGTTTCAGAGGCAATTATCGCTCTTGGAATAGATCCCGAAAAATGTAATCCACTGGCTGTTTGAATTATCTTTCACCGTGAGATCATATTTTTGTGTATTGTAGAGACAATTAAAGTGCGGGCGAAATTTGAGGTATTATTGTGGCAATCGAATTGATATTAGTCCCTGATCTTGGCGGTGTTGACAGTGTTGAGGTGATCGAACTAGCTATTGCTCCGGGTGCAAGAGTGGAGCTAGATGAGTCTATACTAGTATTGGAATCTGACAAGGCTAGTATGGACGTCCCATCTACCGCTGAGGGGATTTTATCTCGCTACCTAGTGAAAGAGGGTGACAGCGTAAAGGTTGGCGTCCCAATTGCCGAGATTGAGATTGGCAGTGTTGGGAACGTTTCCAACACTAGAGGACCGACCACTATTAGTGGTGTTCAATCGAACACTTCAGGTGCTCATCAAAATATCAAGGATGAGGTTGACACATGCTTAAATGGTGATGATAGCCCTGATGAGGCTATCGTTGCCTTGGTTCCAGATACAGGAAGTTCCGAAGCCTTGAATGTTGTAGAAGTCTTGGTTTCTGTTGGTGACGAAGTTGATGAAGGAGATACTTTGGTTACACTGGAGTCTGACAAGGCATCGATGGACGTGCCTGCCAGTGTTTCTGGGGTTGTCATTGAGGTTCTCACGGTTGAGTCAGACAAGCTTAGCACAGGGGACCCGGTAGTGCGTCTTAAGCATATTAAAGAAGACGTGGTTGGAGGAGCCAGAGGGAATGTGGATGACTTAGTCGAGCCTTCATTAGCACCTGAAAAAGAATTGAAGGCTTATTCTGAGATCAATGAGAAAATACTTAGTGCAAAGGAAGCTCAGACCGATGTCACCACTATACCGAGTACACAGGAATATATTTCTGTTTCTAGCGATGTTTACGCTGGACCATCTATACGACTTGCGGCACGAGAGCTTGGGCTGGATTTGACACTGGTCACTGGTTCGGGGCCCAGAGGGCGTATTACTAAAGAGGATCTAAATAGTTTTGTCGCTCAACGGATTAACGCTCCACAGGCTCCGCCCTCCGTCTATGATAATACACGTCCGCTATCAGAGACAGATTTTGAGTCATTTGGAGCAGTAGAGCGGGTCAATATGAGCAAGATAGAGATACTCACTGCCCGCAACATGAAGGAGAGCTGGTCCACCATCCCGCATGTGACTCATTTTGATGATGCTGACATAACTGAACTTGAATCGTTCCGGAAGTCGCTTAGTGATGAAGCAAAAGCTAGAGAGACCAAGCTGACGCCTCTTGCCTTTATCATTAAATCTGTGGCAATTGCTTTGCGGGCTAATTCAAAATTCAATCGATCTCTTTTATTGAATTCGAATGAGTTCCTACAAAGAAACTACATTAATATTGGCATTGCTGTTGATACTCAGCGTGGATTGGTTGTTCCTGTGCTTAAAGATGTGGACAAAAAAGGAATCTGGGAGCTTGCTGAAGAGATCCTCTCGACTGCTGAAAAAGCTCGGCAGGGTAAGCTTTCTGTTTCGGACATGCAAGGGGGTTGCTTCACAATCTCAAGTTTAGGGGCTTTGGGGGGTAGTTACTTTACACCAATAGTAAATTCGCCAGAAGTAGCGATACTTGGAGTTTCAAAGGCTGCCATGAAACCTTGCTGGAATGGAGTCGACTTCCAACCGAGACTGCTCTTGCCGTTGTCCCTATCTTATGATCATAGCATTGTTAATGGGGCGGATGCCGGAAGATTTATGGGTGATATTACAAGGATATTATTTGATGTTCGCCTGCTGGCCATGTTTTGATAAAGTATAGAACATAATGCGTGGAGGAGTTTTTGCGTTATTTACACACAATGGTGAGGGTTGAAAATCTGGAGCGAGCGTTGTCGTTTTATCGCGATGCACTTGGGTTGATGGAGCATTCTCGCAATGATTATCCATCAGGACGCTTTACTTTAGTTTTTCTAACAGCTCCTGGAGATGTTAAAAATGCTGAGCAGTTACGCTCTCCCCTCATAGAGTTGACCTATAATTGGGACGCAGAAAAGTTTGAAGGGGGGCGTAACTTTGGGCACCTGGCATTTGAGGTTGATGATATCTATTTAAGCTGTCAACGTTTGATGAATAACGGGGTTACCATAAACCGTCCACCGCGTGACGGGAGAATGGCGTTTATCAGGTCTCCTGAAAACATTTCTATTGAGCTTTTACAGAGTGGTGAGGCTCTTTCGGCTACTGAACCCTGGCAGTCTATGAAAAACGAGGGGGTCTGGTAATCCTAAGTTGATTTGTATGGCAACAGTTGTCTCGCTCGTTCCATGTGCTCAACAACATGGGGTTCTTCTTGCTCAAGAAAGCTACTGATGGCATGCCGAAATTCCGGACTCCTGATCCAATGCAGTGAAGTTGTCTCTACCGGTTCAAATCCTCTAATGAGCTTGTGTTCGCCTTGGGCTCCGGCGTCAAATCGGACTAGTCCGTTGGTGATGGCAAACTCAATGCCAGCATAGTAGCAGAGCTCGAAATGTAGGTGATCATACTCGCTGGTGCTCCCCCAGTATCTCCCATATAGGCACTCACTGTCATAGAAATATAAAGCACACGCGATCGGTTTCTCATGTCTTGTTGCAACTGCCATCAGTAGCTGGTCAGACATAGAACTACTGATTAAGTTAAAAAATTTCTTAGTTAAATATCCTCTTGTGCCATTGCGTTTAGCATAAGTTCTTTCATACAAGTTGTAAAAGAGCTCCCACACTGAATTACCTATTTTTTTTCCTGTAAGTAGAGTGACAGCAATTTCTTGGCGCGAAATGCTTTCCCTCTCTTTCCTTATCATTTTCCTCTTTTTAGAAGTGAGGCTATTCAAGAAATCATCGAAATCACTATAGCCTCGGTTGTGCCAGTGATACTGGACACCCTTACGGGTCAATAGCTCGGGACTTTCGAAGGACCTGACAACATGAGTATTGCCGAACAAGAGGTGCCAACTTGATAAACGCCGGTTGGTAGCAATCTCAGTAATATTATTAATTAGTTCGGTATAGTTTATCGGCAGTGAGTTATCTGGACTTACAATTCTTGGACCCATTGATGGTGTGAATGGGATAGCCGTGACAAGTTTTGGATAGTATTCGAGGCCATGTCGGTGGTAGGCGTTTGCCCATGGATGATCGAAAACATATTCTCCCATAGAATGGGTTTTGAGATATAACGGAAGCATTGCGCCAGCGTTTCCTTGATTAATTCGTATGTGAAGCGGGTCCCAACCGGTGTCGGCACACGCACTGTTGCTTTCGCTGAGTGCATCAAGAAAATGCCTCTTAATAAATGGATTGGTAAGGTTATTAGATAGATTCAATTTTTTGCTAAACGTCATAGTTTATCTTTGGCGTACTAAGAGTTTTGGAGTAAAATGTGAAAGTTCAGTATCAATATAAAACACTACGGAGTAAGGCACCTAGAAGGCCAAACTTAACCTCTTCCGCATCAATATTTGTTCTCATGGTACACGAGAAACAGTTTATTAATGATGAAAATATGTCGTCTTCTAGGTATAAAGGGCGTCGGTAGGATATTATTTACTAGAGGTGTTTTCTTTTTAATTAATTCTTCGGAGCAAATATATAAATGATAGTCGAACCTCGAGTGCGTGGTTTCATGTGTGTTACTAGCCACCCTGCTGGATGCGCTAGGAATGTAAAAGATCAAAAAAGTTTTACAGAATTTGGGTCTAAAATTGATGGTCCTAAACGTGTCTTGATTATCGGCGCATCGTCTGGTTATGGCTTGGCCGCTCGTATTTCCGCAGCTTTTGGAGCAAATGCGGCTACAATCGGTGTTTTTTTTGAGAAAGTCGGCACTGAAAAAAAAACCGCATCTGCTGGTTGGTATAACTCAGTAGAATTTCATCATCAGGCCGAAATCTCGGGCGTTTATGCAAAAAGTATAAACGGTGATGCATTTTCTACAGCTATTAAAGATCGTACCATTGAGGCGATTAAGTCTGATCTGGGGCAAGTTGATCTTGTCATTTACAGTCTAGCAGCGCCTCGTCGCGAGCATCCAGTAACTGGAGTTATTCATCAGTCCGTTTTAAAGCCGATTGGGAAAGATGTATGCATGTTAGGCATTGATGTGCAAAAGGGAAAACTGCAGACATCCCGAATTCGAGCCGCTAGTGACAAAGAAATCAGTGATACAGTTTCTGTGATGGGTGGAGAGGATTGGATGCTATGGATACAGGCTCTTCAAGAGGCAAACGTGTTGGCGACTGGAATCAAAACCACCGCTTTCACATATATCGGAGAAAAAATTACGTGGGACATATACTGGCATGGGACTATCGGTGAGGCAAAAAGGGATCTAGATCTGAAAGCACTTACCATAAGAAAAAGATTACAATCTATTGGTGGAGATGCAAGAGTGTCAGTGTTAAAAGCTGTTGTTACGCAGGCAAGTGCGGCTATTCCCATAATGCCGCTATATCTATCGATTTTATTCCGCGAAATGAAGCGTAAAGGAACGCATGAGGGTTGTATTGAACAGATTTGCCGATTATTCAAAGAGTGTCTGTATACGGATTCACCGAGAATTGATGGGTCAGGGCGGTTTCGTGTGGATGATCTAGAACTTCAGCCGCAGATACAGAATGCTGTGTCCCAGTCTTGGAGCACAGCTAAAGATGAAAACTTGAGTGATGTGGCAGATTTGCCAGGCTACAGAGACGAGTTTCTTAAGCTATTTGGGTTTCATGTGAAGGGGGTTGATTACAGTAAAAGCGTTGAAATTCAGCTTCCAATAGAGAAATTATTTTAAACCTGACATTGTTATTGCAAAGATGGACTCCGGTATGATGGAAAATCAGTGACATGAAACTGCAATTAGAGACTTTTCCTTGGCACCTCGTGCATCCGCGGTATTGGTTTATTTGGTTTTTATTTTTTATTTGGTGGATTTTTGCTCAATTGCCTTACCCTATTTTGATGCGTCTTGGAAACTTTCTCGGCGCGGTTGTTTTTCGATTTGATACCGATCGAAAAAGGGTTGCGAAGCGCAATATAGACCTTTGTTTCCCCTCATGGGATGAGTTTCAAAAAAAAAAATTATTACGCGAAAATTTCGCTAGTATGGGGAAAGCAGCATTTGAAATCGGTATCGCGTGGTGGTGGTCAGAAAAACGATTCGCGCAACTCATAAAATTCGAAGGAGTACATCATCTTAATCGAGATGACAGAAAGGGAACCTTACTTCTTGGAATACACTATACGACATTAGAGATTGGAGCCGCAGCGGCTACCTATATATGTGACAAGTTAGATGGTATGTATCGAGCCCATAATAATCCTGTATTTGATTATATTCAGGCTAGGGGACGCATGAGCAAGGCAGGAGGTACCACCCAGGTATTTGAACGTCGTGATGTTCGTGCTTGCCTTCGAGGACTAAAAAGCGGCCGAGCATTATGGTTTGGTCCTGATCAAGATTATGGGCTTAGCAGCGGCATTTTCGCTCCGTTTTTTAACGTTGCAGCGGCAACAGTAAACACCACGGCAAGATTTTCGAGAAGTGCTAACGCTAAAGTGGTTCCATTTTCGCATGTTCGCATGCCGAATTGCGAAGGATACAAGGTGATTTTTTATCCCCCGATCGAGCATTTTCCCGCGGGTAATGATTTAGAGGATGCAATATTAATTAACGGGATTATTGAAAATCTTATTCTTTTACAACCTGAGCAATATCTTTGGGTGCATCGCAGGTTTAAAAATCGACCTGCGGGAGAGCCAGACGTTTATTTTTGATTTGGTAAGTCCGCGTTGCTTTAATAATCATTTGGGCTGGTTGTTGTTTATGGTGGAAGTGGTGGGATTAAAATTTCGAGTTAGTGTGTGGGGACTTCAATGATAAGAGGTAGTATCGTAGCGCTAGTCACACCGTTTTGTGGACAATCCTGTAGCGTTGATTGGAAATCTTTAAAAAATTTAGTTGATTGGCACGTCTCGGAGGGAACAGATGCGATCGTGGCAGTCGGGACTACGGGGGAGTCCGCTACTTTAAATGTAGCCGAGCATCAGCGAATAATACAATTTGTTGTTTCTGCTTCTGACGGGAGGATCCCAGTTATCGCCGGTACAGGAGCTAATTCCACTAGGGAAGCGTTGGAGCTTACAGCCTCTGCAAAGGAGGCTGGAGCGGATGCTTGCTTGTTAGTGACTCCCTATTACAACAAACCAACTCAAGAAGGACTATATAAGCACTTTAGGAAAATAGCAGAAAGCGTAGATATAAAACAAATTTTGTATAATGTTCCCGGTAGGACAGCGTGTGACATGAATGCAGAGACGGTGTTGCGTTTGGCTGATTTAAGCCGTGTGGTGGGAATCAAAGAGGCAAGTGGAGACTTAGAGAAGGCAGCAAAAATCATAGCAAGCAGGCCTCGAGATTTTGCGGTATATTCCGGTGATGATCCTACTGCCCGAAAATTAATTTCACTTGGGGGTGATGGTAATATCTCAGTTACAGCAAATATTGTGCCGAACTCTATGGCTTTGATGTGTGATGCTGCTCTTGCTGGAGATAAAATCAAAGCGTCTGAAATTGATTCTTCCATGCGAGGGTTGCATGATGCGTTATTTCTGGAGTCAAATCCGATTCCGGTAAAATGGGTTTTGTCAAAAATGGGAATGATTGAAGATATACTGCGTCTTCCTCTGACGTCTCTCAGGGATGAGTACTATGATCGAGTGCAGATGGCTATGCTACAGGCCAATGTTAAGATAAAAGCATCAACTTAAAAAATCAAAGAGGTCACTTGGTAGAATGCAAAAAAAAATAAGTATGCTGATTATGACTTCAATTTTTTTATCCGCAGGATGTGGGTGGCTTGGGATTAGAGATCGTTCCAATGATTACCTATTGGAGGAGGAAACTTCTATAATCGTTATGCCTGATGGACTTAGTTATGACTTGATTGAGGATATTTTCATAATTCCTGGTTCCGAAAATAACAAAACAATGTCTTTAGATCATGAGGTTCCGCGTCCAAATCCTGCTTCCGTAAATACCTTTGAACAAATTGTGAAGATACAGAGTTTTGAAGATAGGCGCTGGATTCTAGTGAATCTCCCTCCCAGCGAGATATGGCCACGTGTAAGGGGAATTCTAAGTAGGAATGGTGTTCCATCCAACAGGGTAGATGGGGCTAGAGGAATGATTGACACTGCTTGGATCAATTTAAAATCGGATGAAGAAAAACTCCATCGGTTTAGAATTTTTGTGGTACCAGGCATCGGTGTGGGTAGTTCGGAAGTGTCGATCCTACATAATCATGCCGAGCTTGGTGCAGATGCTTCTTCCTTATGGCGGCAAACCTCTGACAGTGATGATAGAGGGCGGGAATTTTTGGAATTAGTTGCGAATGATCTTGCTACTGCCTCTGATTTTTCTCAGGTTTCCCTTTTAGCTCAAAATATTGGTGGAGAGCCGAAGGTCAAAGAGGTCTTTGTTGATGTTGATGAGCCTTACATAGAAATAATGCTGTCTTTCGACAGAAGTTGGGCATCGTTGAGTTATTCGCTTTCGAGAGGAGGATTTTCCATCACAGATAGGAATAGAACTGAGGGAACCTTTATTACAGAGCACAAGTCGGAAGCTCTGGTTAATCAGACCTTTTTAAGTAAATGGTTTAGCTTTGGGTCTAAAGATACTGAATCCGAAGTTAGTTATAAAATTACTATTAAGCGGTTTGAAAGTAAAGTGCATGTGTTCATTAGAAATTTAGATGGAAGCTATTTAACTATTCCAGATGCCACTCGACTGCTCGCGATCGTGCGTAGTAATTTATCGTAAGTTGTACTGCTCAATTATGAAATTTGCTTCTATCGGTAGTGGTAGCAAGGGAAACTGTACAGTCATTTCTAATAATTCGACTTCTTTGCTGGTTGATTGCGGCTTTTCTTTAAAGCAAACCACTGCTCGATTGGAGCGACTCAATATGAATCCGCAAGATATCGATGCAGTTCTTGTTACTCATGAACATGATGATCACTGGAGTGGTGTGCGAGCACTTTGTATGAAATATGAAATCCCCATTTATCTCAGCGCAGGCACCTATAGAGCCGTAAATGATAGATGTTTGGGGCCCATAAATTTAGTGGATACAGAGGTCCCATTTACTATTGGTGGTTTTAAAATTTTGGGTATAACCGTTCCTCATGATGCGCTGGAGCCGTTGCAATATGTATTTGAGACTAACTCGCTAAGATTTGGATTACTTACTGATTTGGGTCATTTGACGCCATATATTTTTGAGCATTACTCTTGCTTAGACGCCCTCTTTTTAGAGGCGAATCATGATGAGCTAATGCTAGCCGAAGGTATGTATCCCTCTTTCTTAAAAGCTCGTATTTCAGGAAACTGGGGGCATCTAAGTAACAGCCAAGCCATCGATTTCGTAAATAAAATTGATCACGCCCGATTACAGCACCTTGTTTTTGGACACATAAGTGATCGTAATAATTGCAGATCAGTTCTGAAGAAATTAGTAAACCAAACTTCTGGAATTCTTGGAAAGGTGCACTATGCGAATTATGAATATGGGTCTGATTGGATCGAAATTATTTGAGAATTACTTATTTATTTGTCATGCAATGGAATCCTTTGTTCATTAGGATTGGCTACCACGAAAACAATATTGTCGCAACAACTTTCAATGATAATTTGAAGAAATTGTTTTTACATGAGTTATTTTTCCACAGATACTAAAACTTTCTTATGAATGCATCACAAAGTTAATCTAAGTCATTGATTATTTGCATATACATGTGTAAATTATTGATTTTTAACAAGAATTTAAAGTGCTTAATAATTAATCAATCTGACTAAAGGCATTGATTTGTAAAGGCTTGGGTGAAACTCAAAAGCCTTTATCCACAAAGTTGTACACAATTTATGTGAGTAACTCTATGCACCTTGTTGGCGCTTTTCGACCTAAAATATTTGTTGGGTTATTAATGAATTAGTTATGTTTATTACTCTCGTCTGAGAATATGCGATGTTGGTATAATGATGTATTGCAGTAGTGAGTTTTAATCGACATGAGATATTGGTAACGCCATATGGATAAGCACTTGTATCATAAAAATTTAGGACAAATAATCAGTTACTTGGCTTATGAGCACGTAACATTTAGAAGAAAAGCGTCAAAAATAGCTAATCATCTCAGAATTCCCCTAGTTTTCGCAGATTTAGATTTAGTTCTCGCGAATGAAACTTCGCTTTTAAGCAAATACTATCTTCATATGGGCTATTTGGGCCTCTCGTTAAGATCTCATAGTTCACCTTCGCAAGGTCCAATATATTGTGATTTTATCTCAAAAAAACTAAATTATCGTATAAAACATGGAGGTGGAAACGGACAAGCTTTGGCAAAGGCTATAGGGGTTACCGGAAAATGCAAGCCTAAAGTAATAGATTTGACTGCAGGTCTCGGGACTGATTCTTTTATACTCGCCTCTCTCGGATGCAAAATTTTAATGCTGGAGCGTAACCCCATTATTTATGAGCTACTTTATGACGGACTGGCACGTGCTGTCCAACGGGCAACTGTCAATAGAGAGCTTGCATGTATTATGAACCATGTAAATCTTACTAAGATTGATGCGCTTCACTATTTTGCAAAACTGGCGCCCAACAATAAGTTCGATGTAATATATTTAGACCCGATGTTTGACTTACCCATACGGATGGCCAAGGTTAAAAAGGAAATGAATTCGCTTCATAATATCATTGGAGCTGATAACGATGCTGACAAACTTCTTGAAAAAGCTATGGAGCGTGCCAAATACCGCGTTGTTGTGAAGCGTTCCAAAAAGTCGCCGAATTTAGCGAATATAAAGCCCAATCTTGTCCTGGGGGGGAAATCGACCAGATATGACATCTACACTGTGCGTAGATTGCCGAGAATATTGTAGTCTTCAACATAAAACTTAACTATTTACAAAACCAATTTTAATAAAACATTTCTGTAAATTTCGGTTAACTTCTCTAAATCTCCGACTGCGATACGCTCATTGGCCTGATGAATACTTGCGTTAATTGGTCCAAATTCAATTACCTCTGGTGTGAGTGTGGCAATAAAACGGGCATCAGAAGTACCTCCAGTTGTCGAAAGTTTAGGAGTATTTCCTGTGATTTCAAGGACAGCCTCTTTTAGATTACTTACCAGCGTGTTTGCTTTCGTTAGAAAAGGCTTACCACTGAGTTTCCAATCGATAGCATAATCAAAATTATGTTTATCCAAAATAGTGGAAGTACGATTCTTGATTTCGTCTGCATAAAGTTTAGTGGAGTACCGAATATTAAAGTGCGCTTCGCATAAGGCTGGGATGACATTTGTTATGCCATCGCCCGCGTGAATATTGGAAATTTGAAGAGAAGTGGGTTGAAAATGTGCGCAACCCTCATCCCAAATCTCCTGCGTAAGTTCGTTTAGTGCAGCTAGGGATGCATGGATCGGATTTTCTGCATTTTCTGGATAAGCAACATGACCTTGAGTACCAAAAGCTCTAAATACGCCATTCAGTGAGCCTCGGCGCCCATGTTTTATAACATCTCCAAATACATTTTCACTTGTCGGTTCGCCCACAATACACCAATCCGGAATTATATTTTGAGCTCTAAGCCATTCGACCACAAATTTAGTACCATATTCGGCAACTCCTTCTTCGTCACTGGTTAGTAAAAATGCAATTCGGCCACTGTGCGAAGGACGTTCTTCAATGAATAACTCAGTAGCGACAACCATCGCCGCGAGCGAGCTTTTCATATCCGAAGCGCCCCTACCATATAAGTAACCATTTCTTATTTCTGGTGCAAAAGGAGGTGATTCCCACAAGTCTTCACTACCCGGCGGCACGACATCTGTATGTCCTGCAAAGCAAACCATCGGTCCCTCATCCCCTCTGATGGCCCAAAAATTCTTTACATTATCAAACGGCAACGAATGGATGATAAACCCGGCTTTTTGTAATCGCTCTATGATCAAATCCTGACAACCTGCATCATCCGGCGTAATCGAGGGCTTTGCGATTAGCTCTATGGCTAGATCGAGCGTGGATTCTTCTTTACGCATTATGTGTCCTTTGGCCAATACCCGTACTTCACTAGAAAAAGAAAAATCGGTTTTAAAGTATTAAGTGTTTTCTGTGGCTAGATCACTAACCACATAAGTTTACACGACTTTTATCAAGTTCGTGTACCTCATAAAGACGATTTGGTATTCGTTTGTTGACATACTAGCGTCATAACAAATTCGTTAAATACGTCGACAGAGGTATTAATGACGTTGCTTTAGGATTTGTTAGCCTCATTTGCGAAAATTTTAGGCTCAGGGTGACCATAAAATTTTCCACAGATCTTAAAATCCCTTGCTACGACCTAATGAGCCGCTCGTTTAAAATGCTTGGGATTAAGATGGTTCGGGCTGAAGGATAATGTGTGCGACTCACCACTGAATACCGTAAGATTGCCTATAATGATCTAATAAGGAAGTGATGGATACCGATATTTCTGGAGCTCCTTTGCTGGGGATACAAAACAAGATTGAAAGGTTGTTTTGCTTTCAATAAAAATTTGCGAATTGAGACTAAAGATTGATATCACACCACGCCAATTTGGTTTGAGATAGACATAAAGCATACGGAGTTGGTTTTGTGTTATCTAAAATAACGATACCAGCTTCGGTTCAATCGGTACACACACAAAAATCTTTTTATTAAGCAAAATTTAACAGTAATCGTGCGGTTTATAATTTGTTTAGAAATGAGTAGAGTGGATATGCATGGCTTCTTGAAATTTCACGTACGAAACTAAAGTTTTTTGGGCGTTATTTAAATGGTTTTACCGACAACAACATCTTTTTGCAAAACAAAATATGGAGCGAATAAGTTGGAAATAGCTTCGCTGAGGGAGATGGGCTAGCCAAGGAGTCTGTCCTTTGCGGCATTAATCTTTGCTGCAAGATAATCGCTACCACCGCGATCAGGATGAAGACGCTGTACCAGACGCTTGTGTGCCTTCACAATTTCGTCATTTGTTGTGCTTTCATTAAGCCCAAGAATCTGTAGTGCGTCTTTTTTGGACATTTGAGAAAAGGAATTATTTGTTTGATCTTGAGAAAAATTTTTACTGCCAGCACTTTTTCCCATCTTCATCATATAGGTATTCAATAGGATAAAGGATTCTCGATCTTTTCTTTTCAACCAATCGGATAATGAGTTGAGCTCATCGTTGGTTAGCGTACTTAGTTTTCTTCCACCATAGTCTCCTGACAACACTTCTCCGTCCATTATTTTTGTATAAAAATTTATTTCAGCATCGATGTATTCAGTCCGGATATGGGATGGTGAAGATCTAAATCCCCTGAAGATTTGTAGGAAAGGCAGTGCTCGCAAACCCATCGAAATAATGACCTTTATCATGGGCACAAGTGCGGCCAAACCAGCTCCGATCCAGTGGAGTTTGCCCATCGCAACCAGGCCGACAGACCCTAAAAAAACCACAAAAAATACGCTTTTCCACAAGAAAGAATTTCGTTTTTCCGACGGCAATTTGAGCAAGAATCCTCGCCAGCGCCAGATTGCGAGAATGCCGCCCAGTAAGAACAAGACTTTAATCATATTAACTCTCTTCCAAACACGAAACGGCAGACATCACGTTTTTATGTTTATCACTAGTTGTAAATTAGATTTATTTAATACCGGTTCGCAAGCGCACCACGGATTTTTTCGGCCATGGCTACCAGAGTTTTCTCTGTCTTGTTCCAACTAATACAAGCATCTGTCACTGATACACCATATTGCAGGCCTTTCCCCTTTGGTGTCATTTTTTGATTTCCAGCTTCTAGGTTACTCTCTATCATAAGGCCTACGATTGACTGATTACCGTCTGCAATTTGGTCAGCGATATTTTCAATAACTTGTGGCTGTAACGTGTGATCTTTATTAGAATTTGCATGGCTACAGTCGACCATAATATTGGTGGACAGGTTGTTTTTTCTAAGTTGCTGCTCACACTTTGCAACACTTATCGAGTCATAGTTTGGTTTTCCATTTCCACCGCGCAGAACTATGTGGGCTGCGTGGTTACCACGTGTAGTAACAACAGCAACCTCACCAGTACTATTGATACCCAGAAACCGGTGTTTTTTTGCGACAGACTGGAGAGCATTTATCGCCGAACCAAGACTCCCGTCAGTACCATTTTTAAAACCGACTGATGATGAAAGCCCCGACGCCATCTCTCTATGAGTCTGTGATTCGGTGGTCCGCGCCCCAATTGCAGACCAGCTTATCAAATCTTGAATATATTGCGGTGATATTGGATCAAGGGCCTCCGTAGCAGTCGGCAAGCCAAGTTCTAGTATATCTAGCAGTAATTGCCGTCCTAATCTTAGTCCCTCGGCTATCTTAAAGGAGTCATCCATGAAGGGATCATTAATCAAACCCTTCCATCCAACGGTGGTTCTTGGTTTTTCAAAATACACTCTCATCACCAATAGCATGCAGTCCGACAGCTTAGAGGATAGTGATTGGAGTTTTCTTGCGTATTCAAGAGCGGATTCAACATTGTGGATCGAACATGGACCAACAACTACAAAAATTCGCTTATCTCTATGATCTAGAATATCCTCAATTTGTTTACGGCTGAGTTCTACTGTGTTGCAAGCCGATGCTGTTATCGGTAGTTGAGATTTGAGCTCTTGAGGTGTAACAAGATTTTCATGTGATTCGATATGAATATTATCAACGGCTTTGGATGTCATTTTGGTCCCTTGTTTGTAAAAAAACAGTTAACTTCCAGCTATTGTAACGATAAATTAGCTCTAAAAAAGTTGAAGTCTATTTCCTCTGATTCATTTT
>NZEU01000047.1 GCA_002689135.1 Porticoccaceae bacterium | reverse complement strand
TCCATGGAACAGTAAGTACTGAGCCGACGAGTGCTATTACTGTGCTGTCTGATGTGGTTTATGATGCAGCTTTGCCGAACCGTGTGAAAGAAGGGGTTACGGTGAAGGGGTACGTTGATTCTGGTGGTCTTAGGTGGGTTAGACCACCAATTTCTGGTGAAGCTGTGCCAGCCACATACGGTACCGCTGGCGGTGCAGATACTGAAACTATTGGTACCTTGTCTTTCCGCAAGATGAGACGCAACTTAGCGGTATCACTTCCTGCTAGGTTTGCGGATGATCCTACTGGACAGTCTTACACTCACAACACAGGTTGGACGGCAACAGGGGATGCGCACTCGTACTGTACGTCGATGAATGGGCGTCTTGCTACTGCAGCTGAAGTAAAGACTAATCTGGTTCCACATCTTGCTGCGGGTACGTGGGATGCGACGTTTGGATGGCCGAGACACCACTATGATCATTATTGGACTGCAACTGGTGCTAGGGAATATGCCAAAGAGTTATGGCCTGCTTGGACGGAAGGTTCTACTGTTGGGGACGCTGAGGCAGCCGGATTTTCAGGCTTTGAGGGAAATAAAAAGGTGTATGGTACTAGTAATGACCAAGTTACTGCAGGTGTGCTTGTTGACGGAGCACCAATGGATTATGTAAGACTTGCGACGATTAACTATGCAAGTGCCACCCAAACAGAAACTGTGGTAAACGATATTGATGATGTAGATGCGTCACAGAACTGGGCGAATTATTATCCATTGTGTGTAGCACCACTAGAATGAGGTTGGTTCCAGGAGCACAGCCATAACTTTTGTTGGTGCGTGTAATTAATATATCCCGGGGAAGAGAGAATCTTCCTCGGGTTTTTTTTAAAGAGAACGATATGAAAGAAATAACGGATCGATTCAAAAAGCCCGATGTTGATAATCCGATTGTTCCAGAGTCTAGGATATGGGTAATATGCGTAGGACCATGATATCTTTCTACCAGTAAGGGCCATATTGCTTGGCCCAAGTTGGTTTTAGAAATATACAAAAGCAGCCAATCAATACTAAATTAAAATATTTAGGACCTAGCTTGAATATACTATTGACAAGATTAACCATTTTAATTTCTCTTACCTTTTCTTATGCGCTGACATCGTCTGAAGACAACAAAGGTAATAATGGAGCAAAAATGATCTGGAAGGTAAAGTAGTTTGAAAAGTGAGATAAAGATGGAAGCGGATCTCTTTCTGAGGAAAACATGTTCTAAATGATCACTCTACGAAAAGATAATTGCGGACTCCAGAGGGACAAACTAAGTTTAGGATAAAGATGAGTGATGTGGATGGAGACGGAGCACTATCTTTACAGGAATTTAAGGCTAAAATGGCTTGTTGAGCCATTTTAGCCTCCTGTTCAAAACTGATTAAGGAAAGCTATTTTCCATAGGTAGTCAACATACTTCATTGATCAGCAACTGAGATGTTAATCTGGAGTGACCTATATCGATTTACACTTTGGTTTGACTATCTATTTGTATAATATTTGATTTTTCTTCTAGCATGGCCATGTTGTGATGGGTTAGTTGCACGTCTCAAGTGGTCAATTGGTGACGATTAATGTCAATCATTACGCGGCTAAATAAAAATAAACTTTTTTGCTACAAGATTTAGAGGGCAATCAATTATTTAGTCTGCTTTTTGAAACGGTAATTTGAATATTGAGGGATTATGAAAAATCAGCTATTGAAAATTACTGTATCAGGTATGTATTGCCTTTTTGTGTCTGCATGCGGAGGGGGGGCAGGCGGCGGCAGTGAGAGCGAGCTATACAGCCCACCTCAGGTTGTTTTAGAGCCTACTAACTCTTCCCCTGGCCTTGACTTGCCCGCTACAGTTACCGTCGAAGAGAATCAAAATGATGTGCTAAAAGCGGTGGTTACTGACGCTGATTCTGATGACACCTTGACGCTGAGCATATCCGGTGGGCGAGATGCATCCCTTTTTTCGATTGATAATGATTCTGGAGCGATCACCTTCAATACCGCTCCTGACTATGAGGCCCCATCAGATGCTGATGCAACGAACGACTACGAGATTCAGGTAAGTGTTAGTGATGGAACAGAGTCCGTGACAAGGAGTGTTGTTGTTTCGGTATCAGATGTGAATGACGTCCCTCCCTCTTTTATCTCACCATCGGCGTTCAACGTGCAGGAAAATCAGACATTGGTCGGAACAGTAAACGTAAGTGACTCTGATAGTAGCTCTGTCACGTTTTCTTTAGACAGGTCAGACATGACAATTAGTAACGAAGGGATTTTGTCATTTTTGCAGGCACCCAATTACGAGGCTAACAAAGCATATTCTGTCACCGTTGCTGCGTCGGATGGAACGAATTCAACAAACCAGATAATCACAATAATTATAGACGATGTGGATGAATCTGCTTTAGGTTCATCGGTGGCGGTATGGAATCCATTTGATGGTGCGACGAAAAATGGAGATATATTCACTTGGCCGATTGGATCTGAGGACTGGGCTGGATTTGAAAATACAAATGGATCACTGATTCCAATAAGCTTCGCTCAAGGAGGACGTATTGACTTTATGGCAATGGTTCCTACAGGTAATGCTGAAGTCAAAATAAAATTCACCTTTGAGACGTCGGTTTGGCCGGACGTCGATCCTCAGTTTGATAGTGAGATAATTTCAGTAAGTGGCAACAGTGAAAGAAACTATTCAATCTTGATACCCGCGCGACCCGCAGACCAGACTTACGGGTCGATTTTGATGAAGATAACAGAACGAGATAAGGCCGTAAGTATAAGGGATGTGAGCATAGTATCTGGTGGAAATGCCGATGAAAATATTGGTGAGACAGGAGAAGGCTCATCAGTCGTCACCTGGTCCCGCGTTGAGAGTAAAGTAAAACGTAATGTTGAGAATCGGATAGGTAATATAGTGGCTCAAATGACCCTAGAGGAGAAAGTGGGTCAGATGGTGCAGGCGGAGATTGGCGCGGTCACTCCGGAGGAAATTCGACTTTATGATATCGGCTCAGTACTAAACGGTGGGGGTAGCCACCCAAATGGAAAAACATCGGCAGTCTCGGATTGGGTGGCACTTGCTGATCGTTATTTTGATGCGAGTACAGACGTGCGAGATGGTGGTGTTGGTATACCAATTATTTGGGGCACTGATGCGGTCCACGGACACAACAATGTGATGGGCGCCACCATTTTTCCGCATAACATCGGCCTCGGCGCGATGAATAATGCGGAGCTTGTTGAGGAAATTGGTAAGGCAACTGCTCTGGAGGTCGCTGCTACTGGCGTAGATTGGGCGTTTGCACCTGTTGTTGCGGTCATACGAGACGACCGATGGGGTCGAAGTTATGAGGGATATGCCGAGGATCCCGAATTAGTTAGAGAATATGCCCATGCAATGATCGAAGGTTTGCAAGGCGAGGGCGGCACCGGCGACCTATTTAACTCTGGCCGGATTGTGGCAACCGCTAAGCATTTTATTGGTGATGGTGGGACAATGAATGGTATTGACCAAGGCAATACAGATATTTCTGAAGAAGATCTCAGAGATATCCATGGTGCGGGTTATTTCTCTTCCATTGAGGCCGGTGTGCAAACGGTTATGGCAACTTTTAATAGTTGGCAGGGAGATAAGGTGCACGGTAGTAAATATCTATTGACGACTGTACTGAAAGAACAGATGAATTTTGACGGTTTTGTAATTGGAGACTGGAATGGACATGCACAAGTGCCTGGTTGTAGTGATGAGCAGTGCGCGGCGGCCATCAATGCTGGTGTTGATATGGTTATGGCTCCTTATTCATGGAAAGCCTTCATTCAGAATACAATCGATCAAGTTACCTCTGGAGAAATTCCAATTACCAGGGTAGACGATGCCGTTACCCGAATCCTGAGGGTAAAAACTCGAGCTGGATTACTGGATGCTCCAACACCTAGCGAGCGCACTCATGCAAATGCCACTGACCTTGTCGGGAATGAAAATCATCGGAAACTTGCCAGACAGGCAGTCCGCGAGTCCCTCATCCTNTTAAAAAATAGAAACGGGTTGTTACCCTTAAATCCCAATTCTCGTGTGCTGGTGACTGGTGGGGGAGCTGATAATATCGCTCAGCAGAGTGGGGGATGGACATTATCGTGGCAGGGCACAGGAAATAGTAATGATGATTTCCCCAATGGAACTTCTATTTATGATGGTATTAAACAAGCTGTAGAATCTGCTGGCGGTTCGGTTGAACTAAGTATTGATGGAAGTTTTCTCGGAGATGTGCCAGAGGTCGCTATCGCTGTCTTTGGAGAGACGCCTTATGCTGAGGGGGCCGGAGACCTATCGACCTTGGAGTATCAGCCAGGATACAAGGGTGACCTTGCCATGCTACAGAATTTAAGCCAACAAGGGATATCGGTGGTAACTATCTTCTTATCGGGACGCCCGATGTTGGTGAACGCCGAGCTCAATGCCTCTGATGCATTTGTGGCGGCTTGGTTGCCAGGCACAGAGGGTGGTGGGATTGCAGATGTAATTTTTAAGGCAACTGATTTAACAACAAAGCATGATTTTAGTGGAAAACTTTCGTTCTCATGGCCCAAACGATCGGATCAGGTAACCCTGAACCGTTATGATGTCGACTATGATCCCCTATTTTCGTTTGGGTTCGGGCTAAACTATAGCGACATAGATGCGCTCGGTGAGTTAGACACCTCTGGTGTGCTAGATTTGCAAACCGCTTCTTCTTTTTCTGTGCCAGGTATTATTGAAGCGGAGCACTACTCGAATATGTCTGGTGTTCAAATAGAGAGCACCTCTGATGTCTCTGGGGGATCCAACGTTGGGTATTTGGATCCCGGTGATTGGGTGGAATACAGAATCGACGTTGTTGAGGAAGGAAATTATATTATTGAGTACCGGCTATCGAGCTTTGGTGGCAGCGACGGTTTTGTGGTACGTTTTGACAATGAAAATATAGACTCGCAAACTGTAAGGGATACCGGTGGCTGGCAGGATTGGGTAACTCAAACCAGTCAGATAAGGCTGGCCGCTGGCCAAAATATTCTGAGATTAAATGCAGTTGGTGGTGGTTGGAATATTAACTGGATCCGGATTCTCGATGACTGACTTTGACTTTTGGAGTAATTAATCTGCCAACGATTATCAATCGAGTTGTAATCCACGTGTGTTTTTTGAAAAATGTTTTTACCCAACGAGAGCGAATATATTATTTGCCGTTAGCTTGTTGCAAGTGCTTTGTTATTTCTTTGATCCATCGTGCCCGTATCGATATACTAAATTGGAAGGTTAATGAGGTGCTTTCCGCCAAATTAGCATTCCTTGTTTTCCTGTAAGCGAAATTTCGTTACTCTATCGCTGATGGGGTAACTAAAATGTGTGAGGGTTGAAGATGGGAAGGATAGGAATGAATACTAAATCGATGCCGGAGGAACAAAAAAGAATCAGTGATATCAGGACTGTAGTCATGAGTCACAAAGCATCACTTTACCAGTCGCGTGCCATGATTGAAGAAAATCGCATGATGATCTTGAGTAACTACGCAGCGGCTTTTATGGGGAATCGGCAGTTAGCAAACCACAATACTGACGAACTTTTTGCAAATCGAAAGGCTATCTTAGAGTCTTTTGAAACTAAAAATGATGTGGAAGCTGAGAGTATTCGGGCGAAATTAGTTAATGCAGAACTTAAGTTTTTAGAAAATCGTAGTGCACTAAATACCGCAGTCTTGAGCATCAGCGAAGAAATGGCAAAGATAAATGCGCACCTAATAAATATTAATAATAAAATAATGGAGGCGAACGAAAAAATTGTTGCATTCAACGCGAGTCATATTGATATTAACAGACAGCTATTGGAAGCAACATCAGTAGGGTTGGAACATTCTGTGGAGGAAAGTGCCCGATTAAAGTCTGAAAATGAGGCTTTGATAGAATGCGTTGCGTCGGAATCGCAAGAGCAATCTGAGCGTATTATGGAGATCATGGAGGCCTCAATTGAGAATGCTGAAGCTCTTTCAGAAAATAAAAATACTATCTCTGTAAGGCGCGATGAGATTATGAAAAACAGAGCAGCGTACCTGAAAAATAGAAATATTATTAATGCTTAACTCGTTAAAGGACAATTGCGTGGGGTTGAAAGCGTACTTTTATGAATAATCATCGGAAACCATCTTCGCCTGTACATATTGCCTTTGAGAGTAACCTTAAAAGTGATGCGGATGAGCTTACCGCCCTTGTCATCGCTAAGAGCAAGTTGAGTGAGCAAATTAATTTTGAAAAATCTGTCAGCCAACGTATGTCCTTCCATAACGGTAATACCTATGAGGGGGAGATGGTAAAGGGTATTTATCATGGTAAAGGGACGTTTACATGGTCTATGGGAGCAGTTTATAAAGGTAATTGGGTGAATGGCAAGCGTAATGGAGAGGGCACTTATGAGCACCCCAGTGGGGTAGCTTATAATGGTAGTTGGTGTGATGATAAGCGCCATGGCCGTGGTCATTATAAATATCCGGACGGCTCTGTATACGAGGGAGATTGGTTAGCCGGAAAACGTACCGGAAAAGGTAAATCCTCTTACGTTAACGGTACTACTTACGAGGGGGAGTTTGTTGACGGTAAACGCCATGGTGAAGGACAGTCGTCGTTTGCCAATGGTGATTCTTATCAGGGTGGATGGCGTGAAAACAAGATGAGTGGTTTTGGCAAGTATATGTGCAAAAATGGGGAGTTCTATGAAGGTCACTTCGCCTTGGGGAGGAGGCATGGTGAAGGCAGATATGTATTTCAGAATCAGTCATCGATTGAGGGTAAGTGGTTTGAAGGTATCCACCAAAAGTCTGAGGGACAAGATTTATAATCAAACAGTATCCATCCGCTTTATGCCTGATTGGACTGAGCCAAAACGGTTTTTATTGATCTTCATAGGACGCAGTTTCAACTGACTAAGTGGTCTCTGTCTTGAACACTACAGCTTGATCTAGCCTAAATCGTACGGGTAACTCGTCTCCGATAGAATGGTCAACATCATTTGGAGCGAGGCATGACACTGTCTGTCCATCTGCCGTGGCAAGATGGTAAAGATAATTGGCCCCCTGAAAGAGCTTTTCGACTATATGTAGCGGGTGTCCTTTAGTTTTATCGAAGACCACAAGATCTGGTCGAATCAGTAATTTAATGCGACCCTCAATTTTTTCCGGCCATTGCTGACTTGATAATTTACCCCAACCATTCAGCAAGATGCCAGCTGCATCGATTTCAAGATTAATGAGGTTACCCGCTCCAATAAAATCTGCTGCAAAGAGTGATTCGGGGTATCGATACAAATCTCGCGGTGAACCAATCTGTGCAACGCGTCCCTGATCGAGTAATACAATCCGATCAGACATTGCAAAGGCCTCGTCCTGGTCGTGGGTTACCATTAATGCGGTGATTTTTCGTCTTTTTAATAGGGCGCGAACCTTTGCCGCTAGCTGACTTCGACGAACACTATCAAGATTTGAGAACGGTTCATCGAGTAAAAGGATCTCTGGGTCGGGTGCAAGGGCTCTTGCTAAGGCAACACGCTGTTGTTGACCTCCAGAGAGTTCATGAGGATATCGTTGCGCCAGTGGATGTAGTGAAATCAGCTCGAGCATCTCTCTAACCCGTATGGCTTTTTGCTCTTTATTCGTTTGTATTAGACCAAAACCAATATTTTGTTGAACAGTCAGATGTGGAAACAAGGCAAAGTCCTGGAAGACCATTCCAACGGATCGGTGCTCAGGCGGCTTCCTAAATGTTGGTGTGCTTATAATGCTTTCTCTCAACTTTATCTCACCATCGCGGATTGGTTCGAAACCGGCAATAGCACGAAGTAAACTTGTTTTTCCAGAACCTGACGGACCCAGCAAACATCCGATTTCCCCTCTGGGTAGGGCAAAAGATACATCAGTAACTGCATTAGTATCAGGATATTCGATGCTTACTCCATTGAGAACTAGTTGTTCATTCATACTAGTTTTTGTCCTGAATGATAATGCGAGTAATTAATAATACAGGTACAAGACCAATAGCGACAATCGATAATGCAGGAAGTGCTGCATCCATTAATTGCTCCTCTGAGGCAAGTTCATATGTGCGTATCGCTAGTGTATTGAAATTAAATGGCCGCAAAATTAATGTTATTGGAAGTTCTTTTAAAACTTCAACAAAGACTAAAAGTAGTGCTGTAAATAAACTAGGCCGCAATAAAGGTAAGTGTATACGGGTTATGAGATGCGATGGGGAGGCTCCTAATGAGAGAGCAGATTCATCAAGCTTTGGTTTTATGGTGGACATTCCAGATTCTATAGCTTGCAAAGATATTGAGAGGAAGCGAGCAAGATATGCAAATAAAAGAATTCCCAGCGTGCCACTAAAAAGTAGTCCTAAACTGTCATCAATCCATAGCACACTGAGTTCATTGACTTTCTGGTCCAACCAGCCCGCTGGCAACATGACACCTACAGCAACCACTGTGCCGGGAACAGCATATCCGAGTTTAACTATTTCTGTTTGTACAAGCTCTCGCTGTCCCCCAAAACGCCGTTTTATGTATGACAGAAATAGTGCAAAGATAAGACAAAGGACGGACGCTACGCCAGCAAGTATTATACTGTTCATGAGAAGATCAAAGAATTCTGCTTTTTGAGTGTTTCGCCAATAATTTATGGCCCACACGGCAAGTTGCGTTGCAGGTAGGATAAATCCCATAATTATCGGAAAACTAAGTAAGGTTACTGCGCCAACCGCATGCCATTTTTTTAACCGGATTGATTTATTTTTATGTGCAAAGTTCTGATAATACCGTAGCTTATTTCTTGACTCCCTCTCAACAAGCATCAAAGCGAAAACAAAGAGGAGCAGAAATGCACATAATTGGGCGGCAGTGAGTAGCTCTCCCAAGCCGTGCCAAGTTCTAAAGATTCCAGTGGTGAATGTGTTTACTCCAAAGTAAGAAACTGTTCCATAGTCTGCCAGAGTCTCCATCATTGCAAGGCTAAGTCCGGCAACAATCGCTGGTCGAGCTAAGGGCAGAGACACGAATAAAAAGGAATTCCATGGACCGCGACCTAAATTCCGACTAGACTCAAGAGTTGTGAGTGATTGACCCGCAAATGCAACTCGTGCTAAAAGGTAAACATACGGATAAAGAACCAGAGATAGCATGCAAATAGCGCCCCCGAGTGAGCGAATTTGGGGAAAATAATAATCGCCATAGTCCCAACCAAAGAAAGATCGAATCGTGATCTGCAAGATCCCAAAGGAATCGAGAATACCGGAATAAGTGTAAGCAATTATGTAAGCCGGCATAGCCATCGGGAGCAGAAGAGCCCAACTCAACAACCGACGTCCAGGAAACTCACATAATGCGCTGAGCCAAGCGGAGCTTACTCCTAGCCCCAAGGACCCGATTCCTACCCCAAAAACTAGGAGAGTTGTGTTAAAAACATACTCTGTTAATAAAGTGTCATTTAAGTGTTGCCATGTGGTGCTGAAAGGTTGTAATAGACTTGCCATTATGAGCAACACTGGCATTGCTAATACCGCCGTAAAGCAAGTGGCCATATTGCGCGAGGTCAGCCAGTTGGAGGTATAGGCCCGAGAGACGGTGGAAGGTGTTATTTCCAACCAGCTCGATCCATCGCCATGATAGCGTCTGCATTTAGGCGTCCAAGTTCTGACACGTTGACTTGATTCGCGTTGAAAGCGCCCCACGATTTCAGAACATCATTCAACTCTACGTCGTCACGAATGGGAAATTCATTATTGACTTGGGCATACCACTTCTGACTTGCGTCGCTCGTTAAAAAGACGATTAGGTCAGTTGCGAGGTCCGGGTTAGAGGAGGATTTGGTAATCCCCACTCCTGAGATGTTAATGTGCGTGCCTAGCCCATTCTGATCCGGCCAAAACAGAGCTACTTTTGATGCCGCTGACACCTCCACTGGATTTGCGGAGCTTAGCATACCCGCGAGGTAGTAACTGTTAGCAAGGGCGATATCACACTCTCCCGCTGCAATAGCTTTAATTTGATCTCTGTCACCACCTGATGGATTTCGGGCAAAGTTTTTTACTAAACCTTCAAGCCAATCTAAGGTATATTCGATTCCTCGTGATGCTAACATCCCCGCTACCAATGACTGGTTGTAGATATTGTTCGAAGAACGGACGCAGATTTTTCCATACCATTTTGGGTGCGCCAACGCTTTGTATGTTGTTAATTGATCTGGAGAGACTCGTTGTCGAGAGTAAACGATTACGCGTGCTCGTATGCTGAGTCCGAACCATTGATCGTCTGCACTTCGTAGATGTGGCGGAATATTGTTGTTTAAAGTTTTTGAAATCATTGGCTGAAGAAGTCCGGCGCGCTGAGCTCTGTAGAGGCGTCCTGCATCTACGGTTAACAAAAGATCAGCAGGCGAGTAGATTCCTTCGCTTTTGAGTCGAGCTATAAGAGAATCGCCCTTACCGGTGATAAGATTTATCTTGGTTCCAGTATTTTCGCTAAACTGATCCAACAGCGGCTTTATGAGGGCCTCTTTTCTGGCTGAATAAATATTAAGTTCATTATTGTAGCTATCGGTACTAGAGCCCATACCACATACTGAGTTTACAGCAAATAAAAAACGAGAGAAAAAGACAATTATTCTTCATGGCTCACCAACCAAATAACCGACTGCACCCTCGTTCTCCCCGAAGTGTAAGACAGTAGAAGTCGCAGTTCTATTACCCATCTTATGAAGCAAACCCGCAAGTGCAACATCGTTCCTCTCTCCGAGACTACCATCCTCATTTACCAGAACTTTCGGAACAATAAAAAGCGAAATCCCCCGCACTCCGGGAGGCGCACCCTCTATCTTTGCTAAGACCATATGGATGATGTTTTCAGTCAAATTATGATCGCCATTAGTGATATAAATCTTCTGTCCTCGAATACGATAACTGCCATCACTCTGGCGGGTTGCCGAGGTCTTAATATCTGCTAGTGCAGAGCCTTGAGCTGGCTCTGACAAAGCCATGGTGCCAGCAAATCTTCCATCCATCATGGGATGTAAGAATTGTTCTTTTTGTATTTTACTCCCGAAATTTCGCACTAGGTTTCCCGCGGATGCGGTGACAATGTAATAACCGGAACTTGCACAATTTGCTGCTTGAATGTAAGCACTTGCCGCTTTACAAATAATCTCCGGTAGCTGCAACCCTCCCTCACTGGCGTCGTGGTGTGCTGCCATCAAACCAAACTCAGCAGCCACATCCCAAGCAACTTGAGTCTCGGGTATCATTGTTACATTTGAACCATCAAAAGTGGGCTCATTATCATCACCTTTAGAGTAATGATTGGCATAATATTTCTCCGCTATATTCTGAGCTCCATTTAACGTGGCGTCGAAAATCTCCCTAGAATGGTCTGAGTATCGTGGCCTTCCTAGCAAGGCCTCAGTATCAAGAAACTCATAAAGATAAAAATCAATATCTCTAGGATTTAAATAGTTACTGTTCACTGTTCAAACACTACCTTCGTTATTTAATGAATCCATCCTGATCTTACCGACACTATTAAGCGCGATTTTAACACATGGGTCTAACAGTTTTTCACTATCAACTGATAACCTGAATCTATACTCTGATTAACCTCGCGCGCTGAACACAAATGCAATTCAACATACATTATCCACCTAATAAATTGTCAGTAATTTTTATATTGAAGATGTCCACAATAAGCTACTTTTTTGACACGATAATCCGACAATTAGTTGGAAAAACCACCTCCACTTGCATTCTTTGCGTAAATGAGAATAATTACCGTTCTCAAACATTTAGTATGGCTCACCATGAAGAATAATTGTCTTTTTCTCTCGTTTTTATTTGCTGTAAACTCAGTATGTGGTATGGGCTCTAGTACCGATAGCTACAATAATGAACTTAATATTTATTCAGCCAGAAAAGAG
>NZEU01000046.1 GCA_002689135.1 Porticoccaceae bacterium | reverse complement strand
AGATACTCTTATTGGTGACTCTGTTTCATTCAATCTCCATCCCTTTCCAGATGAAAATTCTTGCAGTTTCAGAGACATTTCTTCCTCTTCCAACCCAGCAATACGGTCATAGGCTAACTTAATCAACCCAGCTCCAAGAAGGATTGCTACCACTTTTTGATCTGGTGCTTTGTCTTTTTCATCTTCGTGTGAGGTGCAATCAAGGAACAATGTATGGTAGGAGCAATCCCAACTATTGTTACTATCATGATTTGCATACCCTGTTATTGGAGCCAATAATAGTGCGAGTGAAAGGGACAATGACGTTATGTATTTATTACGAGTATTCATTATGTTGTTTCTCCTTGGAGTCCGTTAATTTGATGGAGAAACTATATAAAAAAAGATACTGATATTTTAAAGAAACAGAATAAGTCTAGTATTATGATACTAGAGGGATTAATGACTACGTGGTAAACAGCAGTAGTAGCAAAATACTTAGAATCTTAATTTCAGAATTGTGATTGAGATCTACCTTACAGCCCTACAAGCCTAAAAAGTCCTGCCAAACCTATATATACCTAACAGGGGCTATGGCCTCCTGCGTTGCCTTGCGAAGCTGGGAAGCTGGAAAGCTGGGAAGCTGCTAAGCTATTAAGAGTAGACAAACAATAGGCATTTTAAAGCCCTTGAAAGTGAACCTAGCTGTTTTAACCTTATGCTACATAGTGAGGTAACAAAGCTTCGGGAGCTCTATAAAGCCGATGAAGTGCTCTGTGCACGCCATACACATGTTGCTTTTTGAGTTTTCTTATTGAAAAAATACCTCCCCCCCCCCCCCCCGATATGTAAGGGTTAGTTCGGTCCTTTTGAAGTAGAAAGGACCTAAGTTTTTAACTTTCAGCGGAAAATCTTGCGCGTTGGTGCGGTCGACGAGTGTAACAAAAGTTAAGCCTCTTTCTCTGCATTTTACAAATCTGCGATAATTGCTTCCCGTACCTCTTGTTCATTGCAAAATGTCTTAAATCCATTTTTTAACACTCTTTGTGTGGCAGGGTTCTATTGAAGATCAAAATTGGACGTTTTTCTGTGATGATCAAGTATTAAATTTTCACACCATAGACAAAACAGGTAAAAAGACTACACTTCTTAAACTGTTCTCGCCAAGGTGTAATTTCATCTACGACCGAATTTTGAAGTTACCCACATTTGACGTGCTAACAGCATTTATATTACTACAATACGCTACAATAGATCAGGCAAAGAGTTTGATAGAGACTGCAACCTGCTAAATAAATTTACCTTTTTCGTCAGACTTTAACGAGGGATGAGGTGACCACAAACTTTCTAGATGTGTGGGCTGTCAAAGAGTTTTAAAATGTTTGAAGAAATTCTTATTTTCTCAACACTAGGAATTTTAGCAGGTCTCTTGGCAGGCATGTTTGGTATTGGTGGAGGACTTATAATTGTTCCAGTATTAATAGGAACATTCGTTAATTTGGGATTCAATAGCGAGATTATTATCCATCTTGCTACAGGATCTTCTATTTCTTGTATTATTTTTACCAGCTTATCCTCTTCAAATGCCCACAAGAAAAAAGAATCCATAGACTTCAGCCAACTAAAAGTTATTTCAATGGGTATTGTGTTCGGCTCTTTTTTTGGAGCGATATTCGCCGGACAAATTACAGGAATAACACTTAAGATCACAATCGCCACATTTTTAGCCCTTGTTGGTTTTCAAACTCTTTTTGATATTCGTTTCACAAAAACAGACATTAACTCAAGTAGGCCTAAGTCAGTTTTTGCTGGCACTTCAATTGGATTTCTGTCGTCGATTCTTGGTATAGGCGGGGGTACATTCTCAGTGCCATATTTTAGAGCGATAGGATTAAATCTTAAGACCGCAATTGGTACCTCTGCTGCATGTGGTATACCAATCGCAATTTTTGGAACGCTTGGATATATTATTGCTGGAATGAATATCAAGGTGTTGCCGAATTTGAGTCTTGGGTATGTATATTTACCTGCATTAATTGGGATCTCAGCTACCAGTATTTTTACTGCGAAATACGGAGCTGAAATTGCTCATCATTTATCTCAGGGTGTTCTTAGGAAATTATTAGCAATGTGGTTCATTGGAATCTCAATGTATATGTTTTTTTTATGATTACAGAATTATGGAACTTCTTTTTAAACATAATCAATCGTCCCAAAAGTTCTAAATAACATCAAAAAGATGTTGAGAAAAATTATTAGAAAACGTTTCACACTCTATCGCTAACTTAATGACATACCTGGGATCACCGTGATAATTGCTCGTCACATATATGGCTTCTCTGACTATTAAAAAGGTCAAAAAGTGTTTCAATTTAAACCAGCGATTTACACAAACTTAGCATTTATTGCTGGTACGCAAGCAAATATTGGCTCATAAACTGTTTCATCAACGTATTTTTTCAGGCGTTGCTAAGAATATGATTTACTATCTCTCTAGCGTGAGTGTTTTGAAGAAAGTGTCCAGCACCAGCAACGGGAGTAAAAAAACCATTCATCCGTTTGCACCAATCCCTACCGAGACTCTCAGTAAAGATTTCATCCTCAAGACTCCAGATAAAGTCGACTTTTTTGCTCCATCTTAAAAGTATTTGATAGTACATCTCCTGAGCAACGGCATTACCGTTATGGAAGTTATCCATTGGGATTGACAGCGGAAATCGCCGATAACCATTGTACGCTTCGTCAGGTAGATTTTTTAAAGGTGCGAAGTAACCGTTATACATTTGTCTTGTATTATCCGACATGGGGGGTTCTGTCCCATTGACCGATGCCTCGTAAAGATCGCTACGAGTTATCAACCCTGCATCCAATAATGGTATAAGGGCGACGTCAGGTTTTTCGCGGACAAAAAAACCTCCATCTTTCCATGCCGCGATCCATTGCTTAACGTTTTCGCAGTACTCGTAACCATAGTGATGTAACCAAGTATTCATTATGATTAATCTATCGAATCGATCAGGCATCATAGCAGCCTGCGCTAAACCTATTGGCCCCCCCCAGTCCTGGCAAACGAGATTAATCTTTTTCAGGTCTAGATCGATCAGAAGTGAGGACAGAACCTCGGTATGCCGAGCAATAGTGTACCAATGGATATCTGTCGGTTTGTCCGATCGACCAAATCCTAGATGATCCGGCGCTATGCATCTATATCCGGCCTGTGATAATGGAATAATGAAGTCTCGGTAGAGGTAACTCCACGTAGGCATGCCATGAAGTAACAACATAACTGGGGCATCCCTTGGTCCCTCATCGAGATAATGCACTCTCATATCTTGCCACTGATGATAATTAGGGCGAAATTTAAAGTCCTCAAGCGCTACAAAATTTTCATCTGGTGTTCTTATAAATTCGGTCATAAGCGTTTATTACAGTGACGGCAATTTAAAACATCCTAGCAGATTTCCACCCACTTAAAATATGTTTAATTCGGAAAAAGACCTTTCATATTCCTCAGTAAAATCAATAAAAATTGATCCTGAAAACTGATTTGAAAAACTCTTCCGATTGTTCACATAAGTTCAAAAATAACTACCACCATGGTTGGGCCCATATTTTTTGCCATATGAACCACCTCATCCCCATAAACGGCCTCACCTGGCACTCGTTTTACCTCAACTTCTTTGCCGGTCGAATTTCGAACCCTAACATGACCACCATTTACAAACACCGACACCTTGGCATTGTGACTATGCTCGGGCTCTGTAGCTCCCTCAGGAAACACCGATTTGTAGACACGGAAACCAGCCCCCTCCAATAAAAGTGTCCGCATCATCTGAGTCCCCTCTGAGTCAAATCCATTTACAACAAAAGAAGCGGATGGTTCATAGTCACCTTTTAATTGCACAAAAATAGACTCTGTTGACTGATCCCGCATATTTTTTATAGCGTACGTTTCGCCGGCCTTAGATTCCCAAACATAATGTGCGTCTCTTTTGTCGGATCTTTCGCTTCCATCGGGCATTGTAATCAAATTATCGATATCAGTGAGATGCAGGCCAATAAAATGATCGTACCTCTGCATACCTGATTTTTCTCCCGGTTCATAAGTCACACGAACTATCTTAAGAAAATCGTTCTCAAATTCCACCAAATAATATTTAGAAACTCCAAGAGTGGCGTATCCTGCAACTTCACTACCAACACTATGTTTTTCAGCTTCACATGCATAGAGTAAAATTAAAGAGAAAACACCCAAATACATTAAAAAGTATGACTTCATGCGCATGTCCATGATTCCCCGGCTTTAGGTTTTAAAAGATCCCACTTTTGACCATTACAAACACAGACATCTCTTTTATTAGCACTCTTTAGCGCCAATTGACAATGTCAAAACCAAAAGAATTCCTTTATTTCAGAACCGCCTACCACAACATTTTTTATATTTGTAGCCATTACCGCACGGACATGGGTCATTACGCCCTACTTTTGGTGATAGCCTCTGAGCGGGAACAGATACACCACAACAGGCCTAATTATCGCAACAAGACTTTTCAACGGTGCTTAACGAAAAAGATTCATTAGCTTTGCTGTCAGCATTCTTTGAACGCAAAATTTTTTACCTAGTTTGTTTTAGTAAAGTTTAATTTTGATCCTAGTTCAGTGTACCGAGTAAATTCACCAAATAAAAATATCTGTATGTCTTCGTAGTTTTTTCTAATAAGAGCTTTTTAAAGTTTCATCCACCCCGTCTCGCAATGACTCTGTCAATAACAGATATGAAGAAATCTAACTTTTGAAAAAATTTCCTCCTCTGATCAGGAGAGAGTGAGGAAAAAATCTTTACTACTATACCGTTGATTATCAACCGATTTTCTTCAACCCTCTTCCTGAAATCAGTATCACCAATCTCGTTTTGTCGCCTTAAATGAAGAATAAGAGCAATCTCAAAGTTTGGCTCATTTTTTCTAAATAGTAATTCGGTGAGATCACTAGTCCAGTTATTTTGGAATCCTCTCCATTCTGAGGCAAGTTCATGCAAGCCATGAGAGCTCTTAGAAATCATTTCTATCTGATTCTTGTCAAGTATTATACCAACTCTTTTAAATCCATTTCTATACCGATCCAGGACCTTTGTAGAGAAGTTTTTTTCTTCTATGTCGTTTAAATTTTTGTCTTTTGTAAAAGTAAGGTAATCTTTGATCTGTAAAATTTGGGGGTCTGTAAGAGTTTTTGATAGCGCAACAAAATGTTGCTCAAAATACCGATTTGTGGTTTTCAAAAACGCACGGAAATTAGATTCTGTTGACACTACTAATGTTTCAACATTTCCATGATTAATTCCTTTGAGCTCTACGAGTATCGCTCTTATTTTTATTAGCTCTTTTTTTGCTAAAAATTCTTTGTAATCACTAGTAAAATTGTCAATTTGAGACTTTTGTTGCTCAGAAAAATTAGTAAATTCCTTTAAGTAATCACCGAGATACTCGTCGATACTCTCGTAAAAAAGTGACCCGGTAAGTTCACAGGAGGTGAGCAAATAAGAGATTATAGTTATTTTAAGCGCTTTATGGGATACCATAGTATTTCAATTTTGCAGAAATATTACCTTACCTTCAAAAATTAATCTTTTCATTACCGATGCGCCTCTTAATTACCATAATCCATACACTCAGTGGTTTGAGCCTTTTCAGCGACATAGACCGCATCGGGATCTTACACCAAAAAACATGTCATTCTTTTAATAAGTTTTATGAGCCCAAAAAGGTCTCTATCCTTGAAAAAATCATTCCCCAACCGTTAGGTCCAAAATCGCCATGTTTTTTACCCTGCATGGGATAAAGCTCATTAGGAGTCTCAAGTAAATCATGAAACCGTTGCGCCTGCCGGAAAGGCACAACCAAATCTTTTGTACCGTGAAAAGAGAGGATTTTTGGAGCTTGCGGGTGAATGAGATTTATTGGTGAAAACTGTTGAGAAATCGATGCCACTCTAGAAGAATCGCCAATCCATTTTCTAGGAAAATCATGGTTTGGATTGGCTAATGGGGAGTTTGTATCATACTGGTGCAGCCCCAGCAAATCTGTGATGCCAAACAAATTTACCACTGCGTATGGAGGATAGCTTGATTTGCAGATGTGGCTTTTATTACTCGAAATGATCAAGCCAGCTGTAAGCGCGAGATGCCCACCTGCGCTTCGGCCCATAATGGATATGTGTTGAGGTGAAAGCCCAACTGACTCTGAGTAGGATTCGATATATTGGTAAGCGCAAAGTACGTCTTCAATAGCTTTCGGTGCGGTTGCATGACCAACTTTAAAATTCACACTAAATACATTGAATTCGCCGCTGATGAAAGGCTTTATCCCCTGATATAGGTCACGTTTGTCACCGGCAATCCAACCCTTGCCATGAAGATACATAATCGATCGTTTAGAGCTACCGGGATAAAAATCCATAGTCTGAAGAGGATGGAGATCACCATAAGCGATATTGAAAATTGCATCTTCGCTACTTCCATAAAGTGGGTTTGATGCAATCAAAAAAAGTATAAGTCTCAGATTGAAGCAATTCTTCCGTTCGCCATGGTTGTCAATGATAAAACGAAAAAACTCAAAAATGGCAAAATTCTGAGGAGCAAAATTTTTTATGCTTATCATCACCTAGACCGTCCTGTAGTTAAAGATAACTATTCAATTGTAGGAATTTTATAAGTTTGGAGGTCGTGTCTCGGTAGTACCTGCCTTGATGCTTGTTCACGTTAAAAAAGGCATGTTCAGCTTTAGTATAACCATGTAACTCGCAGTAACCACCAAGATCCTTAAGTTTTTCGCAGTATTTTTTTGCATGTNAATATGGGACCACACTATCGTCTTTGCCATGGGCAATAAAGGTTGGAACAGAGCTATCATCGAGATTCAGATAGGGAGAGTACTTTTCAAATTCATATGAGGATCTCCACCTACTCTCTGGATATCCTAGTNCCGGGTTGAAAAGAGCTAGAGCATTAGGCCTACTACTTAGACCTTCCGTCCCTGTATCAACATCGAGATGCGCAGCAACAGCAGCNAGATACCCACCAGACGATCCACCCCCAGCAATAACTTTCTTCGGATTGAAATTTAGCTCACTAGATCTAGCTCTTAACCAAAGAATCGCGTCTATCCCATCTTCTATCGCTTCAGCGGGAGTAGTCCCATGCCTTAACTTTACCCTGTAATCAGCCACAACTGACATCATTCCTAGGTTAGCTAAAAGCCTACAATGTGGTACAAACTGCGTCACTGACCCTTGTCTAAAACCGCCACCAAAAAAGAATAATATCAAAGGTCTGGATGCAAGTTGATCACTATCGCCACCAAAAATATGAAGCCTGAGTTTTGCATCATCAACTTTTTTGTAAACGAAGCTACGAGCTCCATCAATATTTTCAGGGTTTTCTTGGACATCGGCACCAGCATAACTTGTCAAAAAAAAAGCTAAAAGGCAGAATACCCAACAATCAAAAGAAATTCGCATGTTCGCCCCAAAAACATTAATTCAGCTGAGACTCAATAACTCTTTTACCCTTACTTTTTGTCGGGTTGCCATAAAAAAACAAATATCGCGTGCACCGATGTATCGGTTAGCAAAAATGAAACAGTTTAATCATATGCCGTGTACTTTCAGAAAAATAATTATGATTCAGTCGACCAAACCCATTCTGTCAAGCTGATGTGCCGTTTCTGCCGCCGATTCTTCAATCGAAATAAATTCCCAGTCAAAGATGCCTTTCGCTTTATCCTTGTTCGCATAAATCTCTTGCCCAACATAATTGGCAATTCCCGAAAGATCCCTTATGAATAGAGCTAAGATCTTCATTATAATATTTGGCATCTCTTTGAGTGATGGCCTCAAAAACCCAGTTTTTCTAAAAATTTCTGCTATTTCAACTAGCCAGAACTCTTTCTCACATAAAATAATTCTCTCACTATCCGTGTTTGAACATGTCATTGCAGTAATATGTGCCTTAGCGACATCTCTTACATCAACCCATCCAACATGAAGTTTTGGAACCCTTGGAAACTTTCCTTTCAATAACAGCAAAAGTTCTGCATTTGTAGTACCAACGTCATCAGAAAGCATTGGTCCCATAACACCAACTGGATTCAAGACAGTTAGTTTAAATCGTCTTTTCTCATCTAGCGATTGGACGAAATCCCATGCAGTCTTTTCAGCAAGTGTTTTACTTTTTGCATAGGCAGTAACAGATTTGTCATTATACTGAGTCCAATCACTTTCATCATAGATTTTGTGCTCAGCATGACCATAGCAAATGGCTGCAAATGAGGATGTCAAGACGACTTTTTCAACTTGATGCACCGTACACGCATTTAGCAATCTAATCGTTCCATCAACAGCTGGTCTTATTAAAACATCTTCATTGGTTGGCGCTTGTGTAACAAAGGGCGATGCAGTGTGGAGTACATATCTACACCCCTTCACCGCGTCTTCCCACCCCTCGTCAAGTAGCAAGTCTGCAAAGACAATCGTTAAAAAATCTGGGTTCGAGGAATGGTGCTCCATCGCTTTCATTACTTCCAATCTCTTTTTTTCGGAACGAACGGTGCATCGCACCTTGAAACCCTGATCCAAGAGTTGTTGAATGCAATGGAGTGCAATAAAACCAGATCCACCCGTCACAAGGACTTCATCCAAAATATAATCTCCATGTTTTTGATGTTCCGTTTCTCATTAATACACCTTTGCTTTGCAGTTGCATATTTCAAACTCTGATCAAAGCGTATGATACCGATTTTATAAATAAAAATTTAAAAAAGCGCGACGTAATTCTCTACTATTACCGCTAGAATACTTCACCTGATTGAGTTTTGTCGAGATCTGATCACCAAAATTTATGTGCTATCCTCTGACAAGCACACATAAAAAGGAGCTTTGGTCGCTGGTGAATATTAAAAATAAAAAAATAAAAACAAGAATCGTTTTGGTCCTAATATTTTATTTTTTCGGTCTACCACTTAGTGCAACCATATATGATGGCAGTGATCTATCGGGTATTGAGAAATTAATTGAAGAGCACGCAAATAATAAAGAGTGGATTGGTAAGAAGGCTTGGCGAAATGGCGCCCAGCAACGGATTGAACGCTATCGCAAAAAACAGTTAACCCTGATGTTAGAGGATGGTTTTGATAATCCAATTTCGGGTGCGATGATTGATGCAGAACTAGTTCGACATGATTTTCAGTTCGGAACAGTATTTGGTGTAAAGCAATTCAATATGATCCGCAAATATGTGCACTTATTTGGTAATCAAATTGGTTTTGAAAATGCTCTCAAATTCAAACACAAGGATACCCTCACCAAAAATGTCCCTGAGGTCTTGGCTTGGGCAAGAGAGAATGCTATCACTGTCAGAGGGCATACCCTAATTTGGCCCGGATGGAGACATATGCACAAAGATGCGTTACGTTATAAAAGTGTTACTGATACAGAGGGGCTTAACCAATTTGTAAATAATCAAATTATTGAGGCTGCAGAAAAGTGGGATGTTGTGTCATGGGATGTTTTGAATGAACCTCTTGGAAACCAAGATATCCAGGAAGTTTTAGGTCAAGAGTCAATGGCGCAATGGTTTTTGCTGGCGGCTAAACATCGGCTTAATGACTATTCGACACTATACATTAATGAAAACCGCATTATCTCAGCACCAACGCGACAGCAAGATCGAATTCAAAAGTACATTAATACGATAAAGTCAATCCGTCTAGATGGGGGAACAATCGAGGGAATAGGAGTGCAAGCACGTTTTAGGACTAATGACATAACACCAGATATGATATATCGTCGTTTGGAGCGCCTATCTATATTTGGATTACCAATTCTGGCCACCGAGTTTGAGGTGGTCGATACAAGTCCGCACTTCTCGCCTAGCGACTTTCGACGTGCTGAAATGACTGAAAATTATATGACCGTCCTATTCTCACATCCGGAGGTAAACGGAATTGTTGCTTGGACTTTGTTAAATAAACTCACTAAAAAATCCCGAGCTGGAGAAAAGCCCAAAAATATTCCAGATAACCGAGGTCTTTTAAATTGGGATCTTTCTCTACCGTTGAACGGAAAGATCTGGCTTCATCTAATTAATCAGAGGTGGAAAACTCATGTAGCAACTGAGACTGACAAGTTTGGAGTGGCTAAAATTTTCGGCTTCAAGGGCTTTTACGTCATCACTATTTCTCATAACTCACAGATAGAAAAGCGTCTTATAAAAATCGATGACAGCACTGATAAAATTATTTTAAAACTATAGCCTTCATCGTTGTTTACCCCAGGCGGTGACTTTAGACTCAGTTAAAAGTGCTTGGCGCAAACACCTGAATATCAAACGACCGCTTTTGAGTTTAACTGTACCCATTCATCTCTGTAATTTCGACAGGCCCTGGACCTTGAAAAATGTCGAGTGGTTATTTCGTGTTGATGCAATAATCCTTTTAATTAGATTGGGGAAATATTAAACCACTAGCACGACGATCGACGTAGTATTATATAAACAAAAAGTGAGAGGAAAAATGGAAACGGTTACGCAAAGATATTCACTTCTGGACGCGCTAACGAGAGAGTTCTCTGTGGCCTTAGATTTTTTTGGTGTAGACGGAGTCCGGCACTACTGCCATTGTGTGTCTCCCGGTATCTTCAGTAACACAGGCGCTAGCCAAAAGCATATAACGGTGCACAGGTTAGACACTGAGTCTGAAGTGCNAATCCCTTGGGACAGTATTATTGGTTGGGAAGTGGGAGCTCACAGGCGAATTGGCGCTTAACCTTGGAAGAGAAGCGCTATATAAAGGCCCGCCTGAGCTTTTATTAAACTCATGCCGGTTGTTGTAGCGCGGAAATTACGAGTTTATAGTCACTCACCCGGTGCTGAAAGTAGCATCTTCCAGANTTTATTGTTTGGAAAGTTCGCTAGTCAAATGGCGTTCGCCGNTGCCTGGCACGTAGCACAATCTCACACTTGGAATAACACCTAACTCGATTTCGATGTGGCCAAATACCATGTCATTAAACGAAATCTTCTGCTTATTCTTTTCAGCGTACATCAAGGTTTTAAGTAGATTATATCCCAGGGAATTATCTGTTAGTCTCTCGAGTGCGACACTGGGTTCAATAGTTTTTTCGTCCGCAAATATGAAATGAGAAATGATCTTTGGAGGAACTCCAAGCTCTATCTCCAACTCCCTCAGGTTGTATCCAGCCAAAGAAAGCACGGGGAGCATCTGATTGAAATCATCCACAAGTGCAATAGCCGCATCGCTGGCCATCTCCTGTCCTTTGCCGAGCATGTTTGAAACCCCATCGACAAATCCCCCTCGCCCATCTTTCCCTTTAGCGTTCTCACCGAGTATTTTACTCTTAGCATCATCTATAAAGTCCCTCAAATCCACGCTGATCCCTCAAATAAGTCCTGTCTGTCGTCGAGAGAAGTCCTCTCTAGAGAAGTAATCGTTAAAATGTTTAGCTGTCTCATCTATTATGGATAACACCGGACAATCCCAGCAAAGTTATCAATAGGCACTTATATGTCCAGTTTTTCAACACAACTGAATCTATGCTTTGATGAGATCGCTTTAAAACAGTCCTATTGTGGCATTTCAATCTTTTTAACGGAACTCGGGTTTTATTACCCCGTCTTTTTAAATATCAATCCCAATCACAAATTTAACATAAAATTTGTGGATATTCTTCGCATCAACAATCAACCCACTAAAAAAAAAATAACTATGTACTCGCTGTCTGTATCTATTGCCCTAGTTGGTACTGTAAGCCTTTTGTTGTCGCGAACCATAATTCAAAAAATTTATAATACATGCTATCCTATAGTGAAAGAGATAAAGTGTGGAACTCATTAATGATGTTATTGCCGTTCACCTGCTCTAATATTGTATTTGATCTCATGCTCAAAGGATTTTTACATGCCGAGAACGCTTCCAAAAAGATTATCGCGATCCTTGAGAGGCAGGCTACTCTTATTATGATAGTCCCTCCTAAAAAGGTTATTCATTATCGACCCAACTTATATTGGATTTTTTGAGTACAGAATAATCTGTAAATTAACCATCAATAAAAAATCATGAATCCGTATTTAACAAAGCATTTGTACCTTTTTGAGTAAAAGAAGTAATGAGATCAACGCAAAACTTAAAATGATCTCGTTTTGTAGAGATGAAAAGACAACATTGTGAAAAAATGGCACTTTGCTGTGCTCTAGATAATTCGATATTCAGACACGGGAGTTGCGTTTTTGTCGGAAGAATATGGGTCAGCCTTCGTTGCTCTTTGGTTTATATTATTCACCATAGTATTCCAGTTTATTGTTGCCGTTTTAGCTCATCGAATGCAAAAGGGGTATCGGGTTGGAGTTGTTGATCCCTCATTGACTCAGGAATCGTTTTTTTTTCGTGCTCACAGAACGTTTTGGAATTCACTAGAAAATATCATACCTCTGATGGGATTAGCTCTCCTCGCTGTCTTGGCAGGTTACGACCCAAAGAGGCTAGCTACGATTACTTGGATATACGCTATCTCGAGGGTGTTTTACACAATTACATACTATTTGATCGTAACTGAGAGAAATCCCAGTTTGCGTAGCGTGTTTTACTTGATTGGGTTTTGTGCCTGTTTATCCCTCCTGATTGATTTAGGTTTTTTTATAACATGAGTCTAGCAGCGAAGCGCCAAGTGGAGCACCACGTGGTTTCCCTAAAACGATCCCATTAGTAACTTTCGAGCATCATCCTGAGCCCACTCCGCGAGAGAACCATCAAACACTGAGACGTCATCCTTACCCATTAATTTCAATGCAAACGCATCAACCGTTGCTGCAATTCCAGCGCCACAATATGTAATAACGGGCTTTGCAGATAACGCCCCCACGCTGTCTAGGGCTATTGACAAAGATTCGGCATCCAAAAAGTAATCACCTGTAAAAAGGCTGGAAGCACTCAATGATGAGCTCCCCGGAATATGTCCCTTACGGTGCGTGAGATTACTCGTTAACCCCTTATGTGCCTCCTCCGGGAGAGCATTTAAAGTACAAGCGTCCCCAGTGAGGGAACTTTCTACGACGCTTAGAGGAGAAAAAGCATCGCTTCTCCAACTTGGAGTGAATATTTCGGGTGCATATGCATTAAACCCTGACGATACCTCCCCGCCAGATGCAATCCAGCCACCGTAGCTTCCATTCAGCACTTTAATATTCTCATGACCCGCGTAGAAGAGAACCCACCAGGCCCTTGTAGCCCACATCATTGCGCCAGAAGAGTAAAGGATAACCTCGCATTCATTACTTATACCGCTTTGACCGATTTTTTCAGCCAGAAGATCGCGGGATTGCACAGTAAAAGGAAGAGGAGAAGAACGGTCTGACCACTCTTTGAGAAGATCAATAAATCCTGCTCCAGAAATTTGTCCGTTCTCATATATCCGCTGGCCTGATTCGAAAACAGGACCTGAGGCAGACATCTGAAAATCGACATTGGTATCAAATATTTTTACATTGTTAACGTGACGCCTGTTACCTAATTCATCAGCCGAAATAAGGAATTGTGGATTTTTATAAGCCGAATTATTTTCTAACATGATTTACCTCTGAGTGTGCTAAATGTTATGCCAATAAATTTACTAAATTGCCAAATCACAACTGTTCCTTCACTATCTCAATGCACCATAGACCGCGGCTCTAAATTGCTTTTGGATTTCCCACGTGAATGGTGTCGTCCTCGTCATAAATAGCCCATAGATGTCATTACTTTGATCAACCCAAAAATGGGTGTTGTGATACCCCGACCATCCAAAAATTCCTGTCGGCGAGCCTGTGCCATCAAGAGAGCTGTCCTCCAGTACAAAAAAGGAGTAGGCAAATCCGAAGCCATTATCGAAATGTCCGTTGCGTATGCTGTGAGGTGTTACAACTGTCTTCATCAACTGAAAAGATTTCAAAGATATTAATTGCTGACCACAGCACATGCCTGACATCAGCAACATCTCGCAGAACTTTCTGTAATTGTCAAAGGTACTCACTAGTCCTTCACCCCCATACTGCAACCGAGTTCCTTCCTCATAACGCAGCTCGTCAAAATCAGTAGTGATTCCCGTATTGTTTTGATCAATTTTATACTCTACACCAATCCTTTTGTCAGCATTCGCGCCAACGGACATGCTAGTCTTTCTATACAGCGGTTGAAGATTCTGTCTATCGTCATGCGTCATGGAGAACTTTGTTTTATCCATACCCAACGGTGAAAATATTTCCAATTTCAAAAACTCAAAAAACTCCAGACCAGAAAGTATCTCTACCAACCTACCTAATATCGCCTGGTTAAGTCCATAAACATAATTTGTTCCAGGCTCAAATGGGAGAGGCTGACAGGCCATGTGCTTACAAAAATCATCGAGGTCAGCGAATGGGAACCTAAGGTCTGGACCCCCTCCAGCCTGATCGCCATAATATTCATATCCGCTCCGGTGCGTAAGCAAATGGATGATCAGAAGATCATTTTTACAGCAATATGGGAGAGAATTTGGGTCCTCAGGTCGACATTTTAAATCTGCAAAATAGGGGATATATTTTTTTACTGGGTCATCCAGTCTGAATGACCCGCGATCATAAAGAATCATCATCGCGACTATTGTGATAGGCTTTGACATTGACCAAATCGGAAAAATAGTATCTCTAGTGATTTCTTTATCACCGCTAAGTTTTGAGGATATGCTCGATATCGCGAGTGGGTCAGCACCCCTAAATACCCCCGCTAGGCTTGAACCAGTAATTTTTGATTCAACTAAAGCCTTCTGATAGGCCCTGACACTCTTGTAAAGTTTTGTATCATCGTCTTTCATAAACGCGTTCCTTATCGAAATAGCGTTTCAGCATAAGTGACTGGCCCACCCATTCAACTCGTAATGATAAGCTGTTTTAGCTCAATGAGAAATACGCTGTACGCTCATTTTATAAGCATAAAATTATACAAATCCCTTTACACCGATTGAACAGGTCATGGCAACGATCGTATCAAAAAGCGCAGGTTAAAAACCAAACTGACCGACCGTCGCCTCGTATTGGCACCCATCCGCGCAATGTGTCAAGATGCCTAGGTTTACTATTTTAACACAATCCGTGCAATGCTTCTTTTGGGGTCCATGCTTCACTAGAAATGATTTAGTTTCTGCCGCTACAATAGCTACCAGAGTGCCTTCAATCACATTAATTTGTAATCTTTTTACTGTTGGACTCCATACTTTCGAGAACATAGGCAAATAGTAACGACAAACCTCTCACAAATCTGGGTCATATTGTGCAGGAAGACAACAACTTTTTTAACGACAAAAAAATTACAGCGAAATGCACAGAAAAAAAAACCAAACAAGGCTTTTAAAGATAGAGACAGCCAACCAAGTCGTCCATTGTAGTGAGTATGAAGTGTTACAACGACTAAAAGCTCAAAACGATACAGACAAGTCACTTGCATATGTTCAAGAGATCCTAAAAGATAATCCCTGGGCGGAACAACTTCGAGAATATTTTTATCAAAGACTCCTCACCCTATCGCTGAATCACGAACTTATAGAGAAGTCTTGTGAGTACCTTAAAAAAAAACCTCGGGATAAGCTATCCTTGTCATATTATGCAGCTGCCATGAGAGCAGAGGGTAATGTTGAGAGGGCAATTCCTTACCTTGAAAAGTTATACAAACTACAACCGAATGATCCCATAACCATAAATGCGCTAGGCTCCGCATTGAAAGATCTGGGTCACTTTAAGCGCGCAGATAAACTCTTCGACAAAGCACTTATACTGGCGCCGCGGTACGGAAAACCGCTTTGGAATAGATCAGACATAACCCAAGATCCGTCGAAAGATCTGCAACGCATAGATTTTCAATTATCGAATAACAGTAATAAGCCAAACGAAAAATATCATGCTCATTTTGCAGGATACCGTATTCAGGAATCTCGGGGCAATTATGGTAATGCATTCAGACATCTGGAGGAGGGAAATCTAAATAAAAGGGAGACTCTAAAATATAATATCCTCGAAGATCAAGAAATAGAAAGATCACTAACAAACATACTCAATTCGGACTTCATCAAGTCCCATACCGGTGTTGGCAATAATTCTGCGGCACCAATATTTATTGTTGGTTTTCCAAGAAGTGGTACAACCTTAGTTGAGCAAATAATATCCTCGCACTCCGAGGTGAAAGGACTCGGAGAAATACCCTTTTTTGTAAACTCCACCGTGCAAGTTAAAAACAAATATCGGCTAAGGGGTAGCCTTTCAGAGTGGCTTCCCCGACTAGGGGATCACGCATGGAAAGAAATCGGTGATGTTTACCTACAGAAAATTGAGAAAATCAGTGGTGAGAAAACGCGATTCACCGACAAAGCACTCCTAAATTATAGGGCGATTGGTATCATAAGACTTTGCTTACCAAACGCTAAGATCATTCATATTGATCGAAATGCTATGGATGTCTGTTTCGGTTGCTATAGGCAATTATTCAATGAAAATTGGAAGTTTACATATGCCTTTGATGAATTAGCAGCCGCTTATGCAAGCTATCAAACCACTATGTCGCAATGGAGAAAACTATTCCCCTCATTCCTCATGCGTATTTCATACGAGGACCTTATCAAAAATTTTGATAAGTCCGTTTCAGATATCATAAGTTTTTGTGAGCTCGAGTATGAGACTGCGTGTCAGAATCCCCATGAAAATCAACGTGTGGTGACAACTCTTAGTGCATCTCAGGTTCGACAACCGGTATTTAAATCAGGCATTAACCGATGGAGGATGTATGAAGAATATCTAACTCCGCTCCAAGAAGCTTTGACCCGACAAGGAATCAATTACTAAAATCTTTGTTTCCAAAAATTGATTGGAAATGCTTTACCGGGTAATAATGGTGATAAACTATAAATAAATTTATCCCCTCTCGTCATAATCGAAAAGCAATCTTTAAAGAAAATTTGTAATAAAAACGCCAGATTTATTGACAACTTTATTTAAAAAAACCATTTACAGGACACTTCTATGATTAACAGAAAAATTTTTATGGTTTTAATGATAGGCGCTACTCTTGGTATCCCTGGCTGCGCAAATGATGNTGAAAGAGGCGTAGTAGGCGCGACAGGTCCTCAGGGAGAAACGGGCGCTCCTGGAGCCGAGGGAGAGGACGGGCAGGACCTTTTAAATTTAACAATCAAACTGACGCTCATTGGTCGATACAAATCTGAACAATACCTAGAAAGTGCTGCTGAGATTATTGCTCATCATGTAGCATCCGACATGATATACGCTATCAACGCTTTAAGTGGAAAAGTTGATCTTATTGATATTTCGACTCCGACTTCTCCTTACAAGGGTACCGAAGCTACATCTACGATTGATGTAGTCTCAGATATATTGGCCGATCAAACAAACCTAGTTTATAGCGCTGATAAGCTTGGAGGGGTAAACTCTGTCGCAATTCATGGCGATACAGTAGCGATTGCAATAGAATCCGAGCCAAAGCAAGATCCTGGATTCGTCGTCATGTATACGGTCATCAATGGAGTCCCCACCTATGAGAGAGCCATCAAAGTAGGTTCACTCCCAGATTCAGTAGCCATATCCTTAGATGGTAATTATGTCATAGTTGCTAATGAGGGAGAACCGTCTCAGAACTACACGAATGATCCTGAGGGATCAATCAATATAATCGATATCAGTAGCGGGATAGCCTCTGCGAAAAATACAAATATAGGTTTTTCGGCCTANAACGATACTGAAGTAACCACAGGAACTGGTGAAACAGCCGTAACAACAATTACTGCAGCGATAGCTGTGCTCGATAACAACTCCAGAGTTGGAGCGAGAGCTAAAAGGATATTTGGTGGTGATGGACAGATCGCGAAAGACATAGAACCAGAATTCGTCGCAATTCATCCTGACAGCACGGAAGCATACATCATGCTTCAAGAAAATAATGCTTATGCGACGGTATCTCTCTCTGCAGAGCCCAAGTTAGAGTCCGTGAGAGGCTTCGGTTTTAAGGATCATATGCTCAAGGGTAATGAATTAGATTTCATCAACGACGACAAGATTATTTTGGGAAATGTTCCTCTGCTCGGTGTATATATGCCAGACGGAGCAGATACTTTCACTGACCACCGTGGGCTTACTTTCCTTGTAACAGCAAATGAGGGAGACTCAAGAGTCTACCCTGACTGTGCGTCGTTCGGTTACCCCACCGCCAGCGATTCGCCAGAGGACGGGGATGATGAGTGTCTCGAAAGCTCAGGGAACGAAATTAAAGACGGTGAAATCTACACAGATGAGCTCAGGATCAAAGATGCGGATGATGTTATTTTTTCTGCGACTGCATTGGCGGGCATTTATACCGACCAAAACGACATGGAGGACAAAGAGCACCCTATGACTTTGAGGAGCTTCAAGATTCTCAAAGATATGGGCATTGAAGCTACTCAAGCAGGGACACCATGCACCTCCGTAATGGACGCAGAACCAGCGGACGATTGCACATATACTAAGATGTATTCTATGGGTGGACGCTCTTTCAGCATATGGAACGCCATCACCGGCACCCTCGTATTTGATAGCGGCAATGATTTTGAAGAAATCACAGCGAACATCCTCGGTCCCACAGGATTCAACTGGGATAAAGAGCAACATGTTGCCGCATTTTCAAGATCAAAGAGCTTTAGCGGAGACGGAACCTTTGAAGAAGATAGGTCAACAAAAAAGGGACCCGAACCTAAATCGGTTGAGATAGCAACAATTGGATCAAATACCTATGCGTTCATTGCACTTGAAGCAACCGGAGGAATAATGGTTTATGACATTACAACCCCTGAATTCAGTAGATTTGTGCAATATATAAACCCACGAGACTTTACGCAAGATGCCAATACGGTTGACGGTCTAGACTTCCGTCGGAGACCTCGGGCCAGAAGACATAAAGTTTATTAGTGCTGGAGACAGCCCTAATTCGACCCCTATGATTGCAGTCGGGAACGAGGTTAGCGGAACAATGTCATTATTCAGTATTTCAATTATTACCAAGTAGCTAAGCTTGACGATTTATCTCATTGGAGTGATCAAGGCAGTCCTGCCGCCGGGACGACAAACCTTGTCTCACCGGAAATATAAAAACTGACTCAGTTTTGAACGTCCTGCCCGCAAGATCCCTAGAATCGGGTAAAACCATCGCTTTGTTAAAGATACAAATACCTACTGTTTTATTGGACGCACTGTGGCCATGGAAACACTTTTATTACAAAAATATTACACGTTTAACCAATACAATAGCGTAACCTTACGAAGACAACATATCCAAAGAAGGATATCACATAGGATAGATACGTTAAGCTATTTCTTACATTATGGTTCAGAAGTGAGTCGTTGTATTATCAAAATATTGTCTAATGTCATAAAAATGCGAGGAAACTCTTTTGCGAACTCGACTAGGCAGATAAATATAGAGACAGCCAAAAGGAGAACAAAGTATCGTACCATCATAAAAACTGTATTATGATTTTCAAGAACCGAGCAGAGCATGGATTCTTTATTTTGAAAATAGTAAATTTTATTATCCTTAGTTTAATTTCAGTAACAGTTATGTCTCCTGTTCATGCGTGGTGGGACTACGGTCATAAGGTCATCTCAAACATTGCAGAGCGACACCTCCATGACGGTACAAAAACTGCTATCAAAAGTTTTTCTGAAGGAAAGTCACTAGAAGACCTCTCAATCTGGCCCGATAAAATTAAGTCGAATCCACGCTGGAGTCACACCCGACCGTGGCACTACATCAATATAGATGACAAAGAAACCTTGAATACCGCAGCTAGAAATCAAAACGGAGATGTGCTCAAAGCTCTTGTCATCCAATACATGAAGATTGCCGACACGGCATTAACGAATCGACAGCGCTGGCAGGCCCTTGGTCTCTTCATTCACTTTACTGGCGATATCCATCAACCACTGCATGTGGGACGAAAAGATGATCGAGGTGGTAATGCCATAGACATAAAATGGATAGATACAAGTAATAAGGTTAATCTTCATCAGGTTTGGGATGGGCTATTAATTGAGAATGATCTTTCAATCCACGAGTACGCGAAAAAACTCGATGTCGCAAGCGCAGAGGATATCGTAAATTGGCAAACCGCAACTTTCGCCGATTGGGCGCGTGAATCAAAGAACTTGAGAGATCAGGTTTATGACTTCGGAGCAATGAACATACTCAGAAAAACACCACGGCTTGGAGAGGCATATGCGTTAAAAAACAAATCTGTAGCTCAAGAGAGGATACTTATAAGTGGAATAAGACTTGCGGGTGCATTAAACGCCTTATTTTCCGAAAAATAAAAATGCTCTACTCTCCTTAATTCGTTGAATTACTTATCTGACTGTATCGACAAAAGGTGGATAGTTGATGTAATTACTAATCTGCAAGCAGCGATCAGGCATTTCTTGATAAACTTTGTAAGTTGTATCTGCGTGAACAAGAAGACAGCTCGTAGGCAAAAATGTGAGCCCATTTAAGTTGCTTGGTTCATTATCGACAAAAGCAATTACGTTATGACGGGAGACCACTTGCTCCATGGACCTACGTTTCTCCTGCACCACATATTCCCAATCACGGGAATTCATGTGTAAGTGATCTCCAGTTATTTGATCGCTGTAACTCGGCAATATTTTGTGTAGATTCTCGATCGTCAACTCACGCATGAATTCTGGGCGGCCCGTACAAAAAAAGACATCTGTTCGCGAGGATTCAAAAAGTTGTTGCATCAAACCCGAGAGCTCAGGATAGAGTGTGGCAGTGTCTAAAACGGTTTGCTCACTCCAATGATTTTTATAATAAAATTCACAGATATGATCAATCTCAGTGGCTGGAATAGCCCACTTTAGAAGCTGCTGACGAATATATATTTCGTAAATCGTCAAGTCATTCAATCCTTTATCGAGAAACCAGGAACTAGCATTGNCCTGATCATACGCTTTGAGCACTACCAGTTGCATCACTCGCGGATCTATTAACGTCCCATCAATGTCAAAAACAATAGCACAGCACTCGCTAGTTTCTGATAGGTGCTTGCGATGATACTCAGATAAAACTTCATACCAAGGATAATTATTCAAATGTATTTTTCTCAATATGGGCGATAGGAGGGGTCTTAGGCTATTCTCTTGACTCAATAATACACCGAGTCCATGTTTAGCATGGCTTTATCGCGACTCAGCAACTGCTCCAATGTTTACAATTCACATACATCGTTGTCTCGCATAGAAACACTACGTACCAGACTCGCAAGCATTGAGTATATCACCAAATCCGCCAAAAACCCGACTGTCGCACAAAAAACCAACTTTTTTAATCTCGACTATGAGGAATTTCGATGATGATTCAAGGCTAAGGAATGGTGTCGGTAAAACCCTGATAATAATGGTTTGGATTAGTTAGCGCTCGTAACTCAGCGACACAATAAATCTAGCCGCATTCCCGAAAAGGCGGCTCACCATCATGATTAGAGCTCATATAAATGTTTTGGAGGAAGAAAGTTGCTAACCTCACAGAAATTATCTAAAACATTTTCCCACTCTAGAGGGCAACGAACTACAGAAAAAGTTCCAGTCGGATATTTGATAAGATTTTTTCCAGTAAGAACTTCAAAAACCTCATGAATAGAAGGGTTATGTCCAACTACCAGAATGGTATTCAAATCATTGTTCTGGCTTCTTATCATATTAATCATAGAATTGGCAGAAGCCGAATACAATGAATCCGTAAAAATTGTGTTATCGCGGCTAGTGATCCCGTCTAACGCGATACTACAGGTGTCTTTCGTTCGACGTGATGAGCTACTCAGAATCTTGTCAAAAATAAAGTTTCTGGAAATCAAGAATTTGTTTAAATCTGATGCATTTCTGATGCCCCTTGGAGACAGTGGTCTATCGAAGTCCGCTAATGCGCTTTGAAGCCACGAAGACTTCGCATGACGTAAGAGACACAAACTCTTATTTCTTGTCAATTGCATGTAACCTCCATCAAAACCGCGGCCACAATTTCCTAAATAATATTCCGACCTATAAACATTTAATAAATATGGTGTCAACGATAAGCGGCAACCACTATGATATGACTACAAAAAGCGGTTGCAATCGTGCGTTATTTATAGTAACTGTGTGCGATATTTTCTCTCAAAATAAACGGTATAATGTCATTCGAACAACTACCTCCACTACAAAAAGCCTTTTGGGTATACGGTGTCGCATACCTTTCCGTACTCTATATAGGNGCCTTTCTGATATTAATTGCGCCATTGGAGCTAGCTCTGGGTCTCCCTCGGGGATCTGGCTTTAATTACTTTAGATTAGCAGTTATCGTTCTTTTGTGTGGATATGGAACCTTCAAAGTAATCCGTCTGATAGTCGCGATAGGTCAACACACAGAGCCGAGGAGAGATGACAAAATCAAACCAGAATTTGCCATCGGTTTTACCGTATTTGCAGGAATTATACTCTTTTTTTCCACTACTCTATGGGCTATCTCAAAGACCTTTTGACCACTCGATGGGCTAAAAAGCCACAGATTCTTTCCTTATTTAAGATCATGCTCGAGGCGTTGACGGCTCCCGCTGTGGAGAGCCATCTTGCCATCACCAATTATTAGTTATCTGATTGGCCACCCGATATTACATAGGTGGTCCCGCACCGGGAGGAAAATATCCGCAGTCCTCAGGACTTACATCAAATTCGTCCAACTGCTCAAAAACTCCAGCGGCCGCATCGACATCTCCTGCAAAGAATTCCTCTGCAACCGCCATGTCAAGTTTGTCATCCATCATCCCATCGAACTCTTCATGAGCACTGTCTGGCGCATGCTCTGGAGGCGGCGGCATATCCATACTCTCAAATTGCTCGAACATGACTCCAGCAAACGCTCCAGGATCAATCCCGGCCTCCATGATTACTGCCTCAGCTGCATCGCACTCTGGGGGACGCTCTCCCATCGTCATTGGCATACCTTCCTCGTGCATCATCATTCCATTGGGATCATGCATCATACCGTCTTTAGGCATCATGCCGTCTGGTCCGGGCATCATATCAGGACCATGCATCATGCCATCCTCAGGCATCATCCCATCGGGATGGTGCATCATGCCATCCTCAGGCATCATCCCATCAGGATGGTGCATCATCCCATCGGGTCCAGGCATCATCCCGTCGGGCATCATTTCATGCATCATTTCTTCTGATATGTGCCCACACATCACCGGATCTGTGTTAGTAGATTCCAATCCGCCCATAAGGGCATCAGCAGCCTCCATATCGCCTCCGAAGAACTTATCAGCAATAGCCATTAACGGATCCATACCCTCACCTTCTGATCCCATAAACGTTACTGCAAGATCGGTCGGATTTATCCCCGCTTCGGCTATAATAGCTTCTGCATCCGCACACTCTGGCGGTGGCGGATGACCATCTGCTATGATATGCGAAACAAAACTGCCCGCCACCATAGCCGTACATACATACCCTATTATTTTTCCCATTACCCTACTCCAGTTAAATTATTTTTAAAGTAAGTGTTACCACGTATTTAAATAACTATTTTTATCAATTCCCGAGTTTACACAAATTAANGGTCTTGTCCCACATAAATGATAATACAACTCTCTACAGATTTTTCAATACGTTGTGTGGCAAGGTTAATGCCAAGGCGTTATTTTTTATGTAAAAATTTACTTTAATCGAGTTATTTCATGGTACTAGCGCTTGTTATAAAACCGAATTATTATGATGAAGATTTATATACAATTGGCATCTGTTTGCCGGTTATCGAAGACGGAATATCACTACAATTTGTTATCAACAGCTTCACTTAGCACTTTCCAATTTCAAACCTAACCTTCCGGAGGGCATACAACCCTCATCATCCGAGGGAAGATTTGGCCGACGAGCAGGCGACATAAATGGAGTATCTAGCACTTTTTCAGCCTCCGATAAATCATTGATGGATTTCGAGCTATCACAATGTTCTGGTGAAACCATAGGAGTTTCCGGATTAGCCTCTTGACGGACGAGCGATTCGTGGCAGTCTGCCGAAGAATTTACAGCCACCAACGACAAAGCAATAATTTTCACCGCAACACACCTTTGCAGTTTTTGGGTAAATAGAATCTCGCGTCGTGACATTGATTTAATCCCTCCGTTTATCTCAGTTTATAAAAATTTCTCATAATTCGATCCATTTACAGTAAAGTTGGTACATCGTATTGACTTTGTTTTTGCCAATGATCTCCTTGGTAGCTCCTTGTATACTTTGAACCTATATTCTCCCAGAACTCAGAACGATTAAACATGTAAACAGGTTGGTAATCTTTGTGTAAAGCAGCGATGGGATATGGCTTTGATCGACTCAACCCCTTTTTTTTAGTAGCCTCAAGTAAATATTCTTTACCATCCTTCAACAATACAACCCAAGCATGACCGCCACCGCGGTACTCGCCAAGCACTACCCTCGCATCTTCTTCCATCGCAATCAGCCAATCAGCCAGCAAAAGCGCGTGGTCCTCACAATCACCTCGTGAGAAACGATATGCCTCTCGACTTGTTTGCCACACCTCTTGGCGACCCGAGTATTGCCGAGCATCAAGCTGATACTGTTTTCTTTGAGATATAACATAAAGCGGCTCCATTATGTTCTTGACCGGGTAGGGCTCATACCCTTCTAAATACTCATTTACTAAATAATGTGCACGGCTAGTCGAGGGCGCTGACATGTTAATGGTTCCAATTCCTCGATAGCCAAAGGGAACCACATGGCCTTGCTTGCGTCCAGCTAACTCTGCCGCAAGTTTCTCTGGGAGCAACCGCTTATCAATAGGGATAATATAGAGTGCGCCTTTCTTGTCATAGATATAGTTATCTTTTGTTGTTGATGGTGCACCCCTCGGAAGGTTTTCAGGAGCGCGAAAGTTACTTGCGCCAGGCCGAGCCAACTGTGATAACACTGGGTTAGTAGTATCAGTGAAACTATTGAAAAATAATAAAAAGCAGATAGAAAAGAATAGAGCTAAAGAGGTCCATCCGTCCCGAGACATCTATTTAGCCTCGGAAACCAAAAGCAATAATTAACGCAACAAAAATTAAGATTGTTGAGGCAAATATTGCTACCGCAACATTACCTTTCTTCATTTCCTCTTCCAGGTCTATGTTCTTCAATAGTTTGTCATCGACCCACAAAAGGCCATAAACCCCGACAACAAGAGCAAGGATTGAATAACTTAAATTAACGAGAAGATTGATCAACGAAGCTGTAAAAAATTCTAACCCCAAAATTGTTCTCCAAAAAGTGATTCATTATAAGTTCATGAGAAGGTTGGTATTTCTCTAAATTTTCACAGAATTCTGGCATATCTTTGATTGAAATTTATTAATTTTTAAATATCTTTTTAGAACCTTAATTCTATATCAGAGCCAGTTCTTCCCACTCTCAAGATATCTTTGAATTTTTCTTGAGAGCAACCACAAACGATCCTGCCCCCAAAGGGATACGAGCTCTTCTCCATCCTTGTTTAGTAATCTAAAGGCCGGAGTACCCCAGATACCAGCTTCGTACAACGCTTTTCTATTCGTCTCTAGCAAATCCTCCCATCCGAGATTTCCGATACGCACCTTAGCCTCTTTCCAATCTAGCCCTGCCATTTCGACAACTTGTCGCATACCTTTCTGCGTATTGGTATTTATTCTCCTCGCGAAAACGCAACTTAAGAAGCTACCAAAAAGTTCCCTTTCCCTTCCTAACTCACAGGCCCAGTCAAACAGCGAATGACAATCACGCACAGGTTTTCCAACGCTATCAAAAATATTGCCAAACGGCACCGCTGCCGCACGCGCCTCTCTCGAGGCATCCCAAAAAATGTAGCGACCTTTATCATGTGTTGTCTTTAGGCCTCGCATCACCATTGGTAACACTGGGCGCAATACCAGCCGAACTCCTGTTTCTTTAGCGAGTCTTAAGGTGCGATCATAGATAATAGCAACATATGGGCTTCGCATCGTTGGGAAGAACTCTAAAGTTAGCGTGCCGGCATCCTTCAACGGTCCCCATTCAATCTCAGGCCTCGATATTAAAAGAGGTTTATTTGGGCGTTTATCAAGACCCAATTCAGCGAGGCGAGCTTCCAGGTGATATAGCCGATCTACTCCCCAGTACCATTCACCGGCATAAAAAAACATAGCCCCAAGATAATGTTTCAAATCAGACCGCCGTGCGTTACCAGACGCTATTCGATCTTTTACATCGTTAGAACATACCCGGCCATATTTTCGTGCAAGGTCTCTCAAGGTGCCCTCGTTCCCTGCCCAAAGAGCATGTCCTATGTCTTGCGCGCAGTCGATGAATGTTCTATGACCTTGAGCCGCTAAAATTTCCTCTGCGAAGCGACATAGACTTTCAGCCGGAGCTCCTGGATGCTCAGGAAACTCAAGACCATACTCCGGTGCAACAAGGTGGGCATCAATTCGAGATAGTTTCATCAACATATCTAGCTCTGGTGCACTATCGCCCGGCGGCCCGCTTACCAAGTGACATAAGATCTCGACGTCATAACGCTCTGGTAACTTTTTCAACACCTGCGCGGATAAATGGCTGTAACTGTCTTCGACAAAATGGAAGTACTCCACCACATGTTTACTTCCTTTTTTACTACGTTTTTTTTCCTCCAAAGCGCGGATCTTAAGAAGCTCCTCCTCAGAGGTTAATTTAGTCAAAAAGCGAGATGCACGCCAACGCTGTTTCGAAGTGGGATCTTTGGTTGACGCCCCCCCTAATTCTTTAAAATTTTCACTCATGTCTCATACTCTAGAAAGATTATAATAAAAAAAGTGAACCATTTTGATAGATACACCCAGACTTCTGATCTTGAGGGATTAAAATCAAAGCAAGTTAGCGATATGGTTCTCGCCAATACAAGACACAGAACTATTAATTTTTATAAGTTATTTGAGGTTATTACGAATTCCTCAAAATAAGCATTAATACAAAATTGACAAAATTTGAAGACACACGCACCTCCATAACACAAAATTAGTTTCACGAACTGTCAACGCAGATAAAAAATTAAACCAACGATTTGCTTTTTAGCTATAAATCTCCGAGTTAAGTAGGATCTCCCAAAGCAATCACATCATCACGCATACGCTGTATTTCAGCCTCCGCCAGAAATAGTGATCCCGCTCCAGAATTTTGGGTGGACTGGGCCACGGTCTTCGCACCACATAAAATATGAGTAGCTCCTGGTTGGGCCGCTGTCCAAGCGAGTGTTAGTTGAGCAATGGTACAGCGATGCCGCTCTAAAATATCCCGCCAAGATGCAAACATGTCTGTTATTCGAATAATATTCTCCTCTTTGAACCACGGAAGCCATTCTCCTGAATTTAACCGGAAATCATCCTCATCGAATACGCGATCGATGGTAACCTTACCGGTGAGAAGCCCATATTCCAGAGACCAATAGGTCAGCGTCGAAATATTATTTCGATCACAGTAGGGAAGAATATCTTTCTCAGGGTCTCTAGTGAGCATGCTATATTTAAATTGGTCGGTAGAGAGTTCCCCAGCAACATCATAGTCTTTAAGCTGCTCAAGAGACACATTACTTACACCAATCGCTCTGACTTTTCCTTCTTTTTTAAGCGTCATAAGACAATCCATTGTCTCTGCAATGGGGGTCTCAACTGGAGGAATCGCTGGCTTGTGGCACTGAAGGAGATCAAGATAATCTGTCCCGAGATTTTTAAGACTATTTTCGACTTCAATTTTAATGGTATCTGGGTGCAAGCTTATATAGTTTTCTTTGCCATCTTTTATGCCATTGTAAGACCCGCGTTTGTCTTGCCACCAAACGCCACACTTAGTGGCAATCACTANCTTGTCTCGACGACCCCTGATCGCATCCCCGACCACCCGCTCACAATGTCCCCATCCATAAGAGGGAGCGGTATCGATCAAGGTAATGCCATTATCAAGCGCTGCATGGATTGTATTAATAGAGTCCTTATCATTGGAAGAGGTGTGATCCCCACCGCCACCGAAGGTATATGTTCCTAGGCCAATGATCGAAGCTTTTATTTGTGATTTACCCAAAAATCTGTATTGCATATGTAACTCACTCCCAATTCCAGTGATTTATCTGAAATGTACTACCAAACGGGCACAAATTTAAATTTAAAATCCAATGTTCTTATATTTAGGTAGGGGCTTACGATCACAAACTTCATGGGCATAAGATAGCATAAAATAGATTTGAATTGAATTAATAAGGTTGGGGTGACTTAATTTAAGATCTGTTAATCCAGACCAGTATTTGTTGATAATTTTAAAACCCGTTTAATCAATCGGAGGGAGGTAGATCTGGTATTGTATAGCTCAGACGTCGCTTTAGAGGCTGATCCCATTGAACTGTCGTTTGTATGAACAAAAGTGTTTTAACTTAGTGAAATTCTAAGTGTTGTCTCCACCTAGGGATGAGTACCATCACTTACAGAAATTCTGTGGGGTTCCAATTAATGACAATCATTGGTCGAAGCTGAGGTGCATGATTATTTTTCTGTTTGCTTCGGAGTGCCGGTGTTCCCATAGATAAATACCTTGCCATGTCCCAAGAAGAAGTTTTCCGGCACCAAAGGGAATACTTATTTGTATGGCAGTCAGCATGGTTTTGATATGTGCAGGCATGTCATCTGGACCCTCCAATGTATGGGTGTAGATTGAATCACCCTGGGGAACAAGTCGATTAAGCCACTTCTCGAGATCTCTTCGTGCACTATCGTCATAGTTCTCTTGGATCAAAAGACTTGCCGACGTGTGTTGGAGGAACAGAGTGCATAAGCCGTCTGAATTCGGGCGTTTAGAGATCTCTGTTGCAATTTTTTCCGTGATAGAGTGAAGCCCTTGTCGGGCGGTTTTTACTTTAATGCTTAGTAGCATTTGGGTCCTCTTTTTCGTGACATTCACATAATGCAAAAATTAAGTACCGCTTATTCAAGCTCTACCACATTCAGCTATCTATCCTCCATACCTATTAGTCCAAAACGGGGGGTTAATAAAATGTAGGAAACAATGGATTTCGCTGGTGCTAAAAATATTGCCGATACAATTTACGTCAGATATTTAATAGTTTATTAAAAACATGACATAAGAGGTGGGAGAAGCACCTCTACTCAAACCCCGCTTATTAGTCAATAAGTTTTGCCCTAGTATCAACACAATTATTAATAATAACTTAACACAAAATGTATCAAATTTGAATTAATAGGGGCTGTGCACGTAACCATGGGGGTAGTGGTGGATGCAAGAGGGTTCTAAAAATCTAACGCGATGTTAAAAATGTTAAAGCATGCCAGCTGAAGCTTATGTTTTGAGGATTTTTTATGCGAGTTCAGGTCTTAGTAAATTCATTTAAGATCCAGAGATACTTGGAAGTTACTCCACTGTAATATTAAGTCTTACCGAAATGGGTGGGTGAATACCATCGCTTACAGAGATTCTGAAAAGATTATCACCTACATCAATCGAATGAGGAGTTCCCTCTATTCTGGCATTTTGTTGGTTAGTCATCTCCAACCACTTTGGTCCCGATATAAGCTCGAAATCAAGCTGATCTCCATCAGGATCGTCACAATTCCAGTTTAGATGCCACAAAAATTTTTGATCAGTATCAGCGGTTTTTGATACTTCATCATTTTTACATTCAGGTGGAGAATTTGAACTCATACTTATTACAGTTAGGTACGCTTCATAAAGTTTAGGCGGCTTGATTGGCCAAACTGTTTCTGCTGAGATTCCACCAGTTTCTATTTTAATAAATCCTCGGGCTCTACTTGCTGTACTTTTGGTTTCTCTAATTTCACCATTTTGGTTCCGAGAGCGGAAAACAAATTTTTTGCCATCTGGAGCATAAGCCATTTTTAGTGCCAAAATTTTCTGTGGCGCATCCCAACTATATTGCCTGATAGGCATTTCTTCTCCTCGAACTCGCGTGAGAAAAATTCGGTTACCTTGAGCGGAAAATTCGTCTAATGCAATAACCTGCTTCCCACGAATAAAAGCAAAATATATATCACCGTCTAATGGGCACAAAACATGAAACATTCCGCTTTCGATGCTTTCGTTTGACACCCCGGAGTTCCTCACAGGCCCAATCGGGAAGCGCGTACGTTCTTCTTCTAAGTTATACATAAATGTCTTATTCGACAAAGCACATACTGCTTTACGCACTTGTTCTAAGCTTTCTGATGCGCCACAGTTCAGAACCAGGCACAAAGACGAAATGAAAAGATAGGATCGATAATCAAATTTCATTCTTGAATAATACTCGATAACCTGAGGAATCGTTACCCAATTATGTAAGTAGCAGAACTTAGAGTAGAAGCTACTGACAAAAATGAAATCGTTAAAACGTCGCGATATTTTAAAAGTGTAAAAACTAAATTTAGTCTCTTCAAAAATTTGCACACTTAAAAACGCAAATTTTTATTTAAAACCAAATCGATAAACAGATGTTGTGACGTAGGTTTCACCAGGAGCCAATATTGAGTTGGGAAAGTTTGGCTGATTGGGCGCATCGGGGTAGTTTTGAGGTTCAAGGGCGATACCAGCGCGATGTTCTACGATTTTACTTGCCTTGGCTTTTACCGTGCCGTCCATAAAGTTTCCCGAGTAGAATTGAAGCGCAGGCTCTTGTGTTAAAATTTCCATTGTGCGGCCGCTAATGGGATCATGCATTGTTACTTGATGAACGAGCGATCCGTTTGATTCAGTAAACACCCAATTGTGATCATAGCCACCAAACTCTTTATCTAAACCGCCACCTTTTTTGAGCTGCTCATCTTTCACACGGATACGTGAGCCAATAGCCGTCGCAGAGCGAAAATCAAACGGAGTATCTTCAACGCTTGAGAGCTCACCCGTAGGGATCAACAAGTCATCAACTGGGGTTATTTTATCGGCCTTGATTAATAGCGTTTGCCCTTCGATGTCGCGTTTCATATTGCCCGACAAATTAAAATAAGCATGCCACGTTAAATTAACTGGTGTTTTTTTATCGCTTTTTGCTTGGTAAGTGATTTTAAATTCGTTGTCGTTATTTAAGGTATAGGCAACAAAAATTTTAAGATTGCCGGGATAACCCTCCTCGCCATCAACCGAGACATAAGTCATTTCGACCCCGTTTTCTATTTGATTCGCATCCCACGCTCGCTTGTGTAAACCACGAANACCACCATGCAAATGATTGATATCATTATTAGGCCCGCCGTTATTGCGCGTAACGTTATATTCAATACTGTCAATGGTGAACTTTCCTTTAGCAATACGATTTCCAAACCGGCCAACAACTGGGCCAGAGNAACAGCAGTCGTTATAGTACTCATCCCAAGNATCGTAACCAATTACGACATCCTCAAAACTTCCATCTCTATCCGACACAATAACGGACTGTACGTAAGCGCCCCAATTACTTGCAGTAACAATCATACCCTTGTCATTTTTTAGAGTGAATAAACGAATTTCTTTACCATCAGCCTCACCCCATTTCTCACTTGTTACATTAATAGTAGCGCCAGAGTTATTGGTGGTACTTTTGAGTTTACCGGGAACAATTGGAGTGCTCGAGGCAGGCTCTCTAACGTTTTCTCCGCAAGCGGTAACTCCAACGGAAATTACGGCCGCACAGCATATGGAAGCAATTATTTTATAAAAATAGCGTAGTTTCATCTGTGTGACCCTCGTTGTGACTTTCTGTGTGGTGTGTTTTATATATTTTATTTTTCTATTGAAAGCGTATCGCTAGCTATTCTATTTTTTCTTTCTTAACCATCCTGTTCGAATTTAGTTGCCATCAATTTCCCTCCTTTACATCTCCTTCCATCTCTTACTTGATTCGTAGATTTAACTCCAAATCATTAACCAATAAAACGTAAAAATGATGCTTATACAAGTGATTTCGGAGAAGTCAGGGCACTGGTCTAGAATCAAAGCTATAACAAGAATTTAAGCGTTGTAAATAAATTTCGTTTTAAATTCTTCCCAACCATCAGGGTTCCGTAATAAAAACGCTGCCGCTTCTGGCGTTAAGTCACGCTGAGGCATTGACATCANCTCATACCCTACCATCCATTTCATGGTACGGATATCGCGTAATACCGGTGGACGGAACATTAAATACATAACGCCATCATAATCGCCGCCATCAGTTGGCGCTTGGTATAAACCAGAGCTATATGGACAATCACCACCAAACAAGGCATTGAGTTTTTCAGTTGCCGTGATATATGCATTGGTAAAATTCAATAATTCAGACTCATTTAAATCTAATAAAGAATTTTTTGGTTTGCGCGGTAAAATAATCATTTCAAAGGGCCATACAGCCCAGAAAGGCGCTACCGCAACAAAGTCTTCATTTTCAAATACAACACGCTCTTGCTGCTTTAACTCTTGTTCTGCAATCGTTTGAATTAAGTGCTTACCGGTTTTTTTTTTATATGTAGCCATGTTACTAAAAATCTTTTCTTGTATGGGCGAGACTAAAGATGAAGCCCATAACTGGTTGTGCGGGTGACGCATGCTCGAACCGAATAAAAAATTCTCAAAAATATTAACGTAATTAATATACGGTCGCTCACCCAGCTCTTTATAGCGATTAGCCCACAATTTGAATACTTTAACCGCATGTTCCCGATCAACGGTCGCTAAGGTTAAATCGTGGCGTGGGTGATGAATAATAACTTCACAAGCCCCGTACGCCGTTTCAGCTTGGTATATACCTGTATCGTCGCTATATCTTGCTTGTGCTGCGCCTTCTGCTGGCGGTTTTAACGCAGCGGTATCATTAGTAAATGCATAAGGATGCTCAGATAGCTCTGTAGGTCCTTTCTCACCGCTTTTTCGAATGCTGCCAGGGCAAAAAGGACAATCAGGAAGATATTCTGCAATTTCTTCAACTCTATGAACCGATACTTCACCGCCCCATGCGCGTGACAATCTTTCAGTTGAAACTTGGACTTTTTCGCCCGTAAGTGGATTAAAACGAAATTGATTCGCGGTGACTAACCAGTTAGGTTTCTCTGCATCTGACATCGTATTTTTCTATTTTTTAATTAATATTTACGGTGTTTATCGTTTACGCTTTTACTTCTATTCGTCCAATGCCTACCTACATATTTCTTTTTCATAATTGAACTAAATAATAGCTAAATCATCCGCGCACCCTCTGCCGGGCGAGTTATGAACATTGCAGGCTCTATACCTGTTTTTTCAGTATAGCGTTGGCTAACTCCTGCAATTAAATCATCCACTTCGCTTGTAGGCACGACACTCACGGTACAACCACCAAAACCACCACCGGTCATACGCGTGCCAACAACACCCTTAGCTTCACCGAGTTCCATCGTCAATTCAACAAGTATATCTAGCTCTTTACAACTCACTTCATAATCATCACGCAAAGAGTAATGGCTGGCCAGCATTAGGTTGCCCACTGTCGCCCAATCACCTGCCTTCATCGCCACTGCAGCTTGCTCAGTTCGTTTAATTTCACCGATTACGTGGCGTGCTCGCCGAAAAATAACAGGATCCATTTTATTCGCGTTCTCTTCTAGCTTAACCATGCTTGCTTGGCGCAAAGTACTAACATTTAATATTTCGGTAGCAACCTCGCATTCTGTTCGACGCTTACCATATGCACCACTTGCCAGAGAATGTTTTACGTTACTGTCGATAATTAAAATTGAGTACTGATCACTCGTAAATGGAACCGCTTCGGCTTGCTGAGACTCGCAATCTAGCAATAATAAATGATCTTTTTTACCGTTCACTGAAGCAAATTGATCCATGATGCCGCAAGGCACGCCAGGATAATCATGCTCTGCTTTTTGGCATAACAATACTTTCTCTATCGGACTTAATGTTTTACCCGCTACAGCTTCAAGTAAGGTTGCTACCGAGACTTCGAGCGCAGCACTACTAGACAGACCGCCCCCGATAGATACATCCCCATCAAGAGCAATATCGAGCGATTTAAATTTAACACCTAAGTTAAGAAAGCCCGCAAAAATTCCGGCAATATAATCGGTCCACTCACCAGTTTTTGCGATCGTATTATTTACAATTTTAAGGGTTTGCTTATCGCGTAAATTTTCACTATAAATGGTAATTTCCGTGTTGCCATACGGGGCCCCTTCTCTTTCGTCAGCAGCCAAAACGATATTGCGTTCAATCGCCATAGGAAATACAAACCCACCGTTATAATCAGTGTGTTCACCAATTAGATTAACACGCCCGGGTGCCGTAGCAATCCAACGAGCCTGATGCTTAAAATGTGATTCGAAACTCGCTTCTACGCGAGTAACTAAATTATTAAATTCCTCTTTTCTATTTGCTTGCATGTTGGTTTCTACTCGCTTCTTAAGGTATATATTTTTAATTAACGTTTCATTATTATCGATGTTAAAAGCTATGCTTTCCATTTACTTAATCTAGTGCCAAAAAATTTAAATTAATCGTTTACTCATAAACCCTTTCTGGCCAATGAACACAGTATAGCGCCTCGTTTGATTTAGGGTGCCACTGAGCCTCTAAATACAGAGCCGAACGTCGCGGATATAGTTTGTCTTGCTTGCCAATAACCTGATTATTTAAAAATTTGGCGATATAGATTTGAATCCCAAGTTGAGTAATAAACATTTCCGGCAGGCTACTAGATCTAGGGTCTAAAAGACTTGCGCCTTTACCAAGCTCACCGTCATGATTATCTAAGACCCAACTTTGTTCGCAACCTGCCCCAATTTTAAGTAGCTCGTGCTCGCCATCGATATCTTTATCAATGTTTCGCTCTGCTCGAAAATTTAAGGCCGTTCCTTTAACATTAAGCCCCTCAACCTGATGTGCTGGCATACTAATTTGTTGGTTCATTCTAGAGGTATTTGTGCCCGCCACATGACCCAAAATATCGTCATTACCTGCATGGGCCAAGTTAAAATACGAATAGTTGGTAAGGTTGCACAACGTCAGTTGTATCAATATATTCAAGAGGTTATTGTCACCAAGCGGATATATGATTTCGACTATTAAATTCCCCGGGTATCCTCCTCTCCAAGACTCACTCAAAGAAGTGAATCTAAGCTTTTCACTCTCTTCAGCTAACACAATTTCACTGCGCCAAAGCGCTTTGTGAAAACCCTACACACCGCCATGTAAATGATTCGACGCCTGATTGGCGTTCAATTGAAAAGACTGGCCATTAATATCAAACTAAGCGTCACCAATTCGGTTTGCATGGCGGCCCACATTCGTCCCAAAATAAGGCTCATTACTCAGGTAATCTTCTAGATCATCTCCGCCTGAAACAACATCCTCCAACCATCCATTGCGATCAAGCAGATGAATATTGCGAATAATCACGCCAAATTCTATTAGCTCATCGCTCATATCACTCGCATTAGTCAGGGTAAATATTTTAACCTCACGCTCATCAGATAGCGTGCCGAAGTTGGCAGAACTAATTTTCATCTATGATCCGTTGTAACTTATTTTCCAATTGTGTCCATGTTTGCTTTATGCAATTAACTCGCAATATGAATATATTTTTTAGAACGCGCAAGCTCAAAACCAGCGCGTTTTTTAACGAATTCGAATAAGCAAAAACGGGAAGACAACTATCCGCCCCTTTATTGTACCTCTTGGCTATACATCGTGACTTACCAGAAGATGATATACAACACGACGGTTGCTGCAATCACACCATACCCCAGCATCTTCACTTTCGGCGAGCTAGTCATATCCATGTCTTCGTTAACAGGCAATACAACAGGCTCTGGAAGCGGCTTGAGTAAAGTCATAGTGCCGCAGTATGCGCACACAATAAACAAGCAAATTGCCATACGATCTAGGAAGGCGATTTCATTCGCATACCACAAACCAGCACCAGAAATCATATCTGCAAGGAAGAATTTAAGTGCGCCATACAAAACAGCATTAAGTAAAAGTGCACTCCAACCTAAGAATCGAGGAGCCTTAGGAACAAGCATACCAAAGGCAAAAATTGCGATTATGCCTGGGCTGATAAAGCCTTGAATTTCCTGAATATATTTAAAGATTGCGTTGAATTGACCGAGGTGTGGCGCAATCAAAGTGGCAATAATAACGAAAACAATAACGAGAATTCGGCCTGTGCGAATTAAGTTATCATCTGAAGCATTCGGAGAAATTTTCCGCCACAAATCCATCGTTGCCACTGTTGATGCAGAATTTAACATCGACGCTAGAGAGCTGACAATAGCCCCAAAGAGAGCTGCTAATATAAACCAGCTAATCCAAGGGAAAGGCTTGACCAAGTTACGTAGTAAAGTAGGAAAAGCAGTATCATAAGCATAACCACCGCCTTCCAATGCCATTTGCTCGTAATAAAGGTTGAAAGCCACAATACCCGGAATAACGATAACAAAAGGAATAATTAGCTTTAAGAAGGAAGCAAATATAATACCTTGCTGCCCTTCTGCGAGGGTGCGTGACCCAAGGGCGCGCTGGATGATGTATTGGTTAAAGCCCCAATAGAAGATGTTAGGAATCCACAGACCAACAATTAAAGCAGACCAAGGAATATCTGTGTCTGAAAGTGGGCGAACCATGTGTAGCTTGCCGCCTTCCTCAGCGGTACCGGCATTCAGCAATTGGAAGCGCTCCCATGAACCCGCTTCGGCGAGCTCATCAACAGTAACGTCTTTTAAGATTGCGGTTTTAACCAAGCTCGCAGGATCGGCCATTCCCAATGCATCAAACGCAAGATAAGCAACGATTGCCCCGCCAACGATTAGTGATGCGCCCCAAATAAGATCTGTCCATGCACAAGCTTTAAGGCCACCTAAAAATACATAAGCAGCAGACAACAAACCAATTAACCAACAGCAAGCGACTAAGTTACCTAAGATGGGAACCGATAGATAATATTCAGATATAACCAATGCACCCGCATAAATTACTGAAGCGATGGGTCCACCCAGAAGAATAGACAAGGTAGCAATAGCCATGACAACACGTGAAACTGGATCAAAGCGATATTCCAAAAATTCTGGAACAGTGTAGATACCCGTTTTTAGGAACTTGGGAAGAAAGACAAATGCAACAGCAACTAAAGTAACCGCTGCCATCCACTCATAGGAGGCAATCGCCATACCTAGTGATCCGGCCGCTTGACCCGACATACCAACAAATTGCTCTGTAGAAATATTTGCCGCAATTAATGAGAAACCCACTAGGTACCAAGTAAGATGTCTACCTGCAAGAAAGTAACCACTGACCTTTCCTGCACTATCGTCTAACGCCTGACGCCCCTGATATATACCAAATCCGATCACGCCGGCAACAGCGGTCAAGAATAATACTATTTCTATTGTATTCATGATAATTCTTATTTTGTCCGATATTTCGAAGAACCGCGTTAATGCAAATACCGGCTTTAGATGAGGAGATTAGGTCGAGAATACGTGATCTACCGAGAATACTCATGTAAAGGAGCTATCTTATCGAAAATCTAACATCGCTGTGCCCGGTAAGTCGTATTTCTAAAGTTCCATGGGTTCAAGCTCCCAAGGCCATGTAGTCTACACAGGTATGCGGTCACTGCCCAGCAACCTAATGCAGGTACTATATTAGAACAAAAGCCACAACAATGTTTGTCGTTATCATGTAAAGATAAGCGGCACACAAACGGTTAAATATCAGCCGCCTCGATCAAGCAAAATAAACTATACGACCCTTATGTCAATAATTATAAAACGCTTCTTCCGCTCGACAGAATGCATCTGAGAGAAACGAAATGAAAAGCCGAAAAATAAAGGATTAAAGCTAAAACGTAAAATAGGTCATGAGCAAACATAGACGCACTTGTTTACACTTAAATACTACGGAAAATTTAAATACACTGAGAGAGAATTACAGATTCGCCAGACGTCAAACTTAAGAAAGTAAGGGCTATTGGTCAATAAACGGATTACTGTACAGCGGTTTTTAGTGTACGACTGCGCGTAACAAGAAGCCAAACAAATCTGAAGTACCCGATATCGGCTGGACTGACAAAACTCCGTACAGCGAGAATGAGCCATGACCAGGATGCAGGGACTCAAACGCGTCTTCAACATCGACACTGCGGTGCCCAGATCAAAGTCATTACCAGCCTCTGAGATCCCATGGTACTTGAGATGATCCTTAAACACTTCAAGTAGAGAGCGGCTAATACTAGTACCACCAGAGTGCCCCCCACAACTGGCTTCCAGTCTGTTCTACCCATCTCAGGGTCGTCTTTTTGATGCCCCCCTCAAAGCCTACACTACCAGTATCAAAGCGGCCGTCGCGGGGTAACTACCATCCAGTGAGCCACTAGCCAGTGACTTCGCAGCTAAGCCGACCCTTATTGGGGCAAGCTGGGTTGGTCCGATGGCGAAAGCTATGACTTGAAGGATAAACGAATAAGGCGCCGGAAGGTATAGTGTTTCCCTAGAAGGGCAAAAAAGTAAATTATGCTTCCTGTACACTATCATCTTAAACACGGCAAATTATCGATAGCCACCAGTGGTGCGATTTCAACACTAGATTTAAACGTGTCAGGCTCTAACTTTTTTCACTGTTGTGCCAATACCAAGCACTCTTAATGATATTATTGATATCACTACACTTAGGATTCCACTTGAGCTCGCGCAAACCAAGCTCGTTATCTGCTACTAACACTGCAGGATCTCCGTTACGTCGTCCATCAACCTGGTAGTGGATTTTATTATTAGCGATACACTTACAACCCTCAATCATCTCAAGAACAGAAAACCCATCACCATTACCCAAATTAAAAGCTGAAAATCCTTTATTTTTTTGCAAATGCTTTAAACTCAGCAAGTGAGCTTGAGCGAGGTCTGTGACATGAACATAATCACGAACGCAGGTTCCATCTGGCGTAGGGTAATCGTCGCCAAATATCTTTAGGCTACTTTTGTTTGAAAGCCCTGCTTTTAAAATATTTGGTATGAGGTGAGTTTCAGGACTATGCGCTTCACCTATATCACCAGACTCATGTGCCCCCGCAGCATTAAAGTAGCGCAGGCATGTGGCATTAAAATCATTGGCCGAGCAAATATCTCTAAGCATATGCTCAACCATTAGTTTGCTCTGGCCATAGGGATTAATTGGGTTCTTGGGATGATCTTCTGCAATCTTATCGGTTACCGGGTGTCCAAAAATAGCGGCAGTGGATGAGAACACCAAGTTATTAACATCATTATTCAACATCGTAGTGACAAGGTTTAATGTTCCAGCAACATTATTACGGTAGTATAGATTTGGCTTTTTAATCGACTCCCCTACCAGTGATTTGGCAGCAAAGTGGATCACGCCGTCAAAGTGGCGCCCCTTTAAAAGACGGGACAATCTCTCGTAATCAAGTAGGTTCATGCGCAAGATTTCACATTCTTTCACTGCCCACTCATGGCCCGTTGAAAAGTCATCCAGTACCACAACGTCGTGGCCATGCTCCTGAGCATACCTGACCATGTGTGAACCGATATAACCTGCACCACCGGGTATAAGTAACTTCATAATTATTTTCTCTGTTAGATTAAATACCAGAGTAGCTCTTTTTTATAGAGTCCAGAGGCTCTGGAAATTACCTTAAGCACAGTCACTTGAAACCTAGTTCGCTGTAAATTTTTCAATTAACTTTGTTTCCTTAATGTCAAATGGTGTGCCATCGTGACGAAATACATCGTGGTGCCACAACTTGGGCTCAGTAGTAAACTTCTTTTTCCAGGAACTCCAAGGGTAAATAGTTTGTGATTTACCATTAAATAATCCCCAGTGGTAAGCCGCTACCTTGCTCTTGTGAAAAATAGGTAAGATGCTTTCGAAGGTTGAATTATTGCCACGAGCCATATACTCAGTACATATTATTGGGCGATTGTATTTTTTAAGCCCAGCCAGCATTTTTTCTGTTTCTTTGGGGCCCGAATAACTATGAAAAGAGATTACATCTGAATTTATCAGACTAAATTTTTCAATATCATCAGGTTGATCAATCCAGGTTGGGTCGCCCCAAACCCCGACGGTTAACGGTTGTGACGGACCAATTTCACGCGCCCAAACAAAGGCTTTTTTCAACAATGCTAATGACAAGGCTTTCTTTTCTTGTGCAGGTATTTCGGGGACATCACTATCTTCGCCAAAATTCCCCGCACAACCCGCACAGTCGGGTTCGTTAAAAAGATCCCATATTAACACCCGGTCATCATCCTTATATCTCGAAATGACTGCCTGAACATATTCTTTTAATTCATCTTGCTTGTTAGGGTCTTCAAGAATTTCTCTTCCCGGTGATTGCACCCATCCAGAATTATGAACATGAGGTACCGGAGCAGGTTGTTTTCCAGCGCTCGGATAGGGGTTCCAAACCCCATCAAAAAAAACGAACATAATGTTAATATCGTGTTTTTCAGAGACTTTGAGGAATTTATCAACACGTTTGAAAAAGCCCCGTGGATCTTGTTTCCATGCCAGATCGTGTAAAAACACACGCATAGTATTCAACCCGATAGCAGCCGCTTTTTCAAATTCAAAATCTATACGTTCAGGATCAAATGTCTCCTCCTGCCACATTTCCAATTGATTGATAGCCGAAGCAGGCACATAGTTTCCACCCGCTAAAAATGGATATTGATCGTACCACTCGTTTGCTTGTTCAACTGTCCAAACTTCTGTATTTAATTTGTGTTGTGTAATGACATTCTGCTGTTGCTTGTAATTGGTCAAGCATGCACCTAGCAGTAGTGCTGTCAAAATTATCAACAATACTCTATGTTTTATCATCATTATTTACCTCTTTTGGCATTTTACATTTTCTGAAGTTAATTTAACTGGGCACATTTTTGTTATGTACATCATTGACTTTTTTGTTTGATTATCAGGCACTAATACTTAATCAAGGACAAAGTAGGGCTCGATTAATAGCCTTTCTTTTACAGGCAGATATTTCAAGCCGGGATCTTTTTCTGCCAAATAATCATTATTTTTAGTCGGCATTGCAGCATCAATAGATGATAAATATGTAGTAAGATCTTTTTTCAATTCATCAAGCTTCTCTGGATAATGCTTTGTTAGATCCACCATTTCAGCCATATCATCCTTTAAATTAAACAACAGAGATTTATCCTCTTCAAAGAACTTGATCAGTTTGTAGTCTCCCTTAATGATGGCAGAAGCAGGCTGACTTCCTTTATTCAATTGATAGTGAGGGAAATGGAAAACGAAAAAATCATGCTTTCTTACAATTTTAGACTGAACGGAGGCTAGTGCTAGTTGACTGACCAAGCTACCCCCCTCGATGCCAGCGGGTAACTCTTGAATATTTAACCATTCACATATCGTCGGGTAAATATCATGAGAGATAACATCAGTAGTCCGGTATTGATGTTTTATACCCGGGCCTGCGATCATAAAGGGGACTCGGATGCCACCCTCCCAAACACTAGCTTTCCAGCCGTGGAGCGGGCCGTTGATGTTTCCCAGATCTTTGGTGGGATAAGTGCCATTGTCAGCCAAATAGATGATGTAAGTATTGTCACTGATTTTCAGTTTTTCGATCTCATCAAGTATCATGCCAATTCCTTCGTCTAAATCTTCAGCCATGCTTGCAAATGTAATGGATTGATGTCTTGCTCCTGCGCTACGTTGTTTGATTTTATCTATTGTTGACGGTTTAGCCTCTATCGCCTTGTGTGTAGCGTAGTGAGACAGTTGGATGAAGAAAGGTTTGTCCTGAGATATCTGCTGTTGCATCCATACAATCGATCGATTTGTAATGCCATAGATATCCTTAGGGTTATCATCGGCTTTAGTATCGCCTTCAGCATTTGTAGTGTTGCCATCGCTTTGATCATAACCATGTTTTTCTGGTCCTCCATTGCCCAGGTGCCATTTGCCGAAATGCGCGGTGCTGTAATCTGGGCGCTTTGTTTTTATCAGCTCAGCCAGGGTTATTTCTTCAAAAGGTAGACCATTGATGTGCTGTGGCGGATTTAACTTGTTTCCTTCATAAAACGGGCCTGAATTTCTATGGATGATATCTGTCATTTGAAGTAGCGCTGGTGTCTTACCGGTTTGAACGCTTACTCTGGTAGGAGAACAATTGGGGTGCGATGCATAGCCATTTGAAAATACAACAGCGCGTGCGGCAAGACGTTCTAAATTGGGTGTTTTGATAAAGTCACTAGCGGAAGCTTTTAGCCCGGCACGCATAGGCACAGAGGTAGACCCCCAGCCTTGATCATCGGCTAATATTAAAATAATGTTGGGTTTTGTCACCAGATTGTGGTCTTTTACTTTGCTACTAGAAAAGCTTGCTACGCTCAACAG
>NZEU01000045.1 GCA_002689135.1 Porticoccaceae bacterium | reverse complement strand
ATCAGTTGTTTGGGACGAAGCGGAAAATCGACTTCACGCACAGAAAGCCTTACTGTTATTTTTGCTGCAGGTAACTAATTTTAACTAACTTTAGATATAGTCAACGATTCGAATTTCGTACTCGACGTCCCCGGCCGGCGCTTTGACAATAACGTAGTCTCCGCAGTCTTTACCAATTAGTGCCCTTGCGATCGGTGATCGATAAGAGATCTTCCCTTCCTTAACTTCTGCCTCATCATCTCCAACAATACGATAATTGAAGGTTTTCTCAGTTTTCAGATCAGTGATAGTGACGCTACATCCAAAAATCACGCGCTTACTTGGCAAAATTTTCGTTATGTCAATTACTTGAGCATTTGACAGCTTGCTCTCGATATCTTGTATACGACCCTCGACGAAACTCTGTTGCTCTCGAGCCGCATGATACTCTCCATTCTCTTTCAGGTCTCCATGTTCCCTAGCCGATGCTATCGCATTTATTATGGCTGGGCGCTGTACTCTTTTAAGCCTGTCTAATTCTTCTCTTAGCGCTTTTTCCCCTGTTACTGTCATTGGATTTTTTTTCATAGCCTCGCCTCTTTGTGCACAGACTGAAGACTCCTAACAGTTATAACTTCCAATTTTTCAGAAAACTTTAATGCCTCACAAACTGCTCTTCCTCCTGCCATCGTTGTAGTATAATAAACTTGATGTTGTTCTGCTTTAGAACGAATTGTAGATGAATCGGAAATTGCTTTTCTCCCCTCAGTGGTGTTTATAATTAGGTCAATTTGGTCACTTTTAATCATGTCTACAATATGAGGTCGTCCTTCTTGTACCTTGTTGACAATAGATACGGAGACCCCATTAGACTTTATTACCTCAGCGGTACCCCGAGTCGCGAATAGACTAAATCCTAAGTTAACGAGGTCCTGTGCCATGGCGAGAACTAGCTGTTTATCTCTCTCCCTTACGCTAAGAAACACATTTCCAGACCTTGGAAGTATTTCTCCCGACCCCAACTGGGCTTTACCGTAGGCTTCAGCGAACGAGGCCCCGATTCCCATAACTTCACCAGTCGATTTCATTTCAGGTCCTAGAATAGGATCAATGCCGGGGAATTTATTGAATGGGAAAACAGCTTCTTTGACCCCGTACAAAACCGGCTCCACTTCTTCAATAAATCCTAGAGATTTCAGTGACGTTCCAGCCATACATTTCGCGGCAATTTTTGCTAAAGAGATTCCAATACATTTTGAAACAAACGGTATGGTTCGGGAAGCACGAGGATTTACTTCAATGACATAAATTTCACCGTCTTGAATAGCAAGTTGCACATTCATTAGTCCAACCACACCCAGTTCGCGGGCCATTTTGAAACATATATGTCGCATCTTGTCTTGCAACTGTGCACTTAAACTGTATGGAGGAAGTGAGCAGGCCGAATCGCCCGAATGAATACCCGCCTGTTCTATGTGCTGCATGATCGCGCCTACTACTATATTGTCTCCATCGCTAACTACATCAACATCAATTTCTATTGCGTTGGGTAGAAATAAATCAAGTAATACAGGCGCATCATTTCCCACACTCACTGCGGTTTCCATATAACGTAACAGCTCTTCGTTCTTATACACGATTTCCATTGCTCTGCCGCCCAGCACATAGGAGGGCCTCACCACCAGCGGGTAACCAATCGTTTGAGCCAGATCAACTGCTTCATCTGTGCTTCGTGCTGTAGCGTTATCTGGCTGTAGCAACGCTAATTTTTTAATCATATTCTGAAACCGCTCACGATCCTCAGCACGATCAATGGCGTCTGGCGAAGTTCCGATAATATTAACACCCTCCTTTTCCAATGATCGCGCCAATCTCAAGGGGGTTTGGCCACCAAATTGGACGATAACTCCATCAGGCTTTTCCACCCGGATGATTTCTAGCACATCTTCAAGAGTTACGGGCTCAAAATAAAGTCTATCCGATATATCAAAATCTGTAGATACCGTTTCAGGATTACAATTCACCATTATCGTTTCGAAACCTTCTTCACGCAGTGCCAACGATGCATGCACACAGCAATAGTCAAACTCAATACCTTGACCAATTCTATTTGGACCCCCTCCCAAGATTAGAATCTTTTTGTTTCCAGTTGCTTGTGACTCACATTCTTCCTCATATGTGGAATACATATATGCTGTGTCCGTCGCAAATTCAGCTGCACATGTATCAACACGCTTATAAACCGGAAAGAGTTCTTGATCCCATCTAAACATTCTAATGGCTTTCTCAGTCTTCCCAGTGAGTTCGGCTAGACGGCGATCTGAAAATCCCTTTCGTTTTAAACGAAAAATTGTACTCCTGTCAAATTCAGAAGCAGTTTCAAGTAATCTTTCCTCCGAAATTAAATCCTGTATTTGCGATAGAAACCAATAATCAATATGAGTCATGGCATGGACATCATCGCAGGTCATACCAACACGAAATGCGTCTCCAATGTACCAAATTCGTTCTGGGGTTGCCTCGGAAAGCTGATTCTTGAGATAACTTAGATCATTGTCACATACTTTAAATAGAGGATCCAAGCCAGAAAAACCCACTTCTAACCCCCGCAATGCCTTCTGAAGAGCTTCTTGGAACGTTCGGCCAATCGCCATTACCTCTCCGACTGATTTCATTTGTGTGGTTAAAACCGTACTTGCCTCGTTAAACTTTTCAAATGCGAACCTCGGAACTTTGGTTACTACGTAATCAATAGTCGGTTCAAAAGACGCAGGAGTCCTGCCACCAGTGATTTCATTTCGCAACTCATTCAGGGTATAACCGATAGATAATTTTGCCGCTATTTTAGCAATTGGAAATCCAGTAGCTTTTGAGGCTAACGCCGAAGATCGAGATACACGCGGATTCATCTCAATAACCACCAAATCCCCTTTTGCAGGATTCACAGCAAACTGCACATTAGACCCGCCGGTTTCAATACCAATTTCCCGTAAAATTTTGACTGATGCGTTGCGCATTAACTGATATTCTTTATCCGTTAACGTCTGCGCCGGTGCAACGGTGATTGAATCCCCTGTGTGAATCCCCATTGGATCAAAATTTTCAATCGCGCACACAATAATGCAATTATCATTACAATCCCTCATCACTTCCATTTCAAATTCTTTCCAACCGATAAGCGATTCATCAATTAACAACTCGTCAGTGGGAGACAAATCTAATCCTCTGCGGCATATTGCTTCGAATTCTTCTCGATTATAAGCAATGCCGCCCCCTGAACCTCCCATTGTGAATGACGGCCGTATAATACACGGAAATCCGAATCGATCCGCAATTTGGTTTGCCTCCTCCAAGCTATGTGCCACTCCCGAATTAGGCGTTGTCAGGCCTATCTTTCGCATAGCGATATCAAATCTTTCTCGGTCTTCTGCCTTATCAATAGCATTGGCATCTGCGCCTATCATCTCTACGTTATACTTATTTAAAACTCCATATTTTGATAAATCTAACGCACAATTTAGAGCAGTTTGCCCCCCCATTGTGGGTAAAAGAGCATCAGGACGTTCTTTCTCAATTATCTTAGCAACAGTGTGCCACTCTACCGGTTCAATGTAAGTGGCGTCCGCCATCGCCGGATCAGTCATTATGGTGGCAGGATTAGAATTTACCAAGATAACCCGAATACCCTCCTCTCGGAGGGCTTTACAAGCCTGGGCGCCTGAATAATCAAATTCGCACGCTTGACCAATTACTATTGGGCCCGCACCAATTATTAGTACACTACTTAAATCATTTCTCTTCGGCATATCTCTTGCTCGTAATTTCCCTTAACCTCGAATTCTTTCTCAAACTATTTCTAATTAAATACTTTTAATAATTATTTAACAGATTCCATCATTTGTATAAATCGATCGAAAAGTAATGCTGCATCATGTGGACCCGGACTCGCCTCTGGATGTCCTTGAAAACTGAATGCAAGCTTATCAATTCTCTCAATACCTTGTAGCGATCCGTCAAAAAGAGAGCGATGTGTAACTACGAGGTTTGACGGTATAGACGCTTCATCGACTGCAAAACCGTGGTTTTGACTCGTGATCAAAACTCTATCATTTTTTACGTCATATACAGGGTGATTTGCACCATGATGACCAAACTTCATTTTTTTTGTAGTAGCACCAGATGCTAAAGCGAGTAATTGATGACCTAGGCATATCCCAAATACAGGGATATCTCTGTCTAAGATAGTTTTTATAGCATTAATTGCATAACCACATGGTTCTGGATCGCCCGGTCCGTTTGATAAAAATACACCATCCGGTCTCATCGCTAAAACTTCACTAACCGGTGTTTGAGCAGGAACTATTGTTACTGAACAGCATCTATCCACGAGCATTCTCAATATGCTGTGTTTAATACCAAAATCATAGGCAACTACTTTACAATTTGGACGTTGAAAGGTAGGCGATTCCATTCCCAATCGCCAACTTGGCCGACACCACTCTTTCGGTTTCAAAATTGACACCTCCTTCGCAAGATCCATTCCCTCTAATCCAGCAAAGTCCCGGGCGTATGCCACCGCTTTATCGGCATCTCTCGATCCCGCAATTATGCAGCCGTTTTGCGAGCCGGTGGTTCGGAGAATTCGAGTAAGTTTACGGGTGTCAATATCACTTATTGCTACAACATTTCTGTCGCATAAATAAGCTCCCAAAGATTGTTCATTACGAAAATTTGAGGCGAACATTNGCAAGTCTCTCACCACGAGTCCCGATGCCCAAATGTAATCCGACTCCTCGTCTTGATTATTAGTGCCAACATTACCAACATGAGGATACGTAAGGGTGATAATTTGACGAGCATAGCTTGCATCAGTAAGAATTTCTTGATATCCCGTCATAGCAGTATTAAACACCACTTCCCCAACAGAAACACCTGACGCGCCTATTGCTTTACCGATAAAAACATTTCCATCAGCGAGAGCCAATACGGCATATGAGCTGACCTTTGGACTCACAAGCTCTCCTCCATGAGAATCTTTCAAATATATTCACGCCACAACAAATTTGCGCTTTCACAAACTGAGGCGTACTCATCAGACATAAAAAAACGAGATGAGAATCAGAGTCTCATCTCGTTTATAGGATACCTAGTCTACTTCAACACTCCAAATGAGTTCAGAACGCACTCATGTCCGAAAGATGAATAGTTTATAAAAAGTATTGATTATTGTCCAACGGCTCACCGATTAAATAAAAAAAAGATCTACGTACTTAACTGAACTCGAGCACATGCTCCATATCATAAATACCGGGCGGCTGTTGTATCAACCACCTTGATGCCCGCAACGCCCCTCTCGCAAATGCCATTCTACTTGATGCGCGGTGAGTGATTTCAACGAGCTCACCCTCTCCTGCAAAGAAGACTGTGTGATTACCAACAATGTCTCCCCCTCTGATACTTGAAAACCCGATAGATTGAGGGCTTCTCTTTTCGAATTGACTCTTACGATTAAAATCAGCTACCTCATCCAATTCTTGCCCCCGAGAGTTAGCGATAACCTGTCCCAGAGAAAGCGCTGTACCAGATGGTGCATCCAATTTTCTCTTGTGGTGTGCTTCGAAAACTTCAATATCTACATCATCATTTTTCAATGCAACTGTAGCTATTTCAACCAGTCTGTAAATAAGGTTAACGCCAATAGAAAAATTGCTTGCCATACATATTGGTATTTTTTTGCTGACTAATTCAATTCGTTTCAAATCTGACTCATTCAATCCTGTGGTCCCGATCACTATGGGTACTCCTAGTTTTGCACACCATTCAGCATTCACCAGAGTCGAAGAAATTGACGAAAAATCAATTACCACATCGATCCTTTTCGGTGCCGCTTCTAATGTTCCCACGACATCTAGTCCCAACTTTCCGACACCAGCAAGTTCTCCGACATCTAATCCAATATAGTCGCTATCAGGATTTTCGGTCGCTCCTACCAATTGTGCGTCAACAGTGTCTGTCAAAAGGGCTGTCAGAGCTCTTCCCATACGACCATTGGCTCCACTTACAACTATCCTTAACATATTTTGACGCCCAAATTTTTAACCAATTATGAGTCGCTAACCTTTAGTGAGGTTGTCAAAGAAGGTTTTTACGCCTCCAAACCAATTATTACTCCGCGGGGAGTGTCTGCTACTTTCCCCGAGACTCTTATCAAAAGTCTCAAGCAACTTCGTTTGTTTTGACGACAAATTGACTGGTGTTTCAACACAAACTCTGCAAAGAAGGTCACCGACTCCCGCACTCCGAACCTGAGTGACACCTTTCCCTCTCAATCGAAATAACTTACCCGTCTGCGTCTCTGGGGGCACTTTCAGTTTTACTTTACCAGATAAGGTAGGGACCTCTAGTTCTCCTCCTAGTGCAGCTTGGCTAAAACTTATCGGAACTTCGCAGTGCAAGTTTGCTCCATCTCTAACAAAAATGTTGTGCTCAGCAACGTTCATTTGAACGTATAGATCTCCGTTTGCACCACCATGAGGACCGGCTTCACCTTTTCCTGAAAGTCTTATTCTATCTCCGGTATCGACGCCCGGGGGGATTTTCACCGACAATGTTTTACTGTTTTCCAAAATACCCTGACCATGGCACTCACCGCATGGATCAGTGATCATTTGCCCACGCCCTCTGCACTTTGGACAGGTTTGCTGCACCGAAAAAAAGCCCTGCGACATCCTTACTTGGCCCGCACCTTGGCATGAATTACAAGTTCGCGGTGATGAACCGGGACGTGCCCCTGAGCCCTTGCAAGTAGTGCAAGCATCCTTGGTAGGAATATTGATTTCCACTGTCTTTCCGCGAACCGCATCCTCTAATTCCAATTGAAGATCATAGCGGAGATCTGACCCCCGCGCAGGCCCACCTCGGTTGGAGCTCGTTCCGGAACCCCCAAAAATATCTCCGAACACATCTCCAAATATATCGCTAAATCCGGCTCCCGAACTTTGAGCACTGCCAGGGTTAGCATGCCCAAAACGATCGTAGTTTACCTTTTTTTCTTCGTCACTTAGAATTTCATAAGCCTCTTGCGCCTCTTTAAATTTTTCCTCGGCCTGTTTGTTGTCCGGATTGCGATCTGGATGATATTTCATAGCCGTTCGACGAAATGCTTTTTTGATCTCACTCCCCGAAGCATCTCGACTAACTCCCAAAACATCATAATAATCACGTTTTGCCATATAACTGTTTTCCATCGCCTGGCTGATTTGCTAAAAAAAACGCGGACGACTTCTTGTCCGCGCCTANCAAAAATTGCTATGAGTATTGCGCTTCCTCTAAATGCTGTTACTTTGTTTCCTCTTTTACTTCCTCGAACTCAGCATCCATGACGTCTTCGTTTCCATCGCTTGTCTTATCATTAGCTTTGTTCTCAGCGCTTTGGGGCTCACTCTGATTCGCATATAACTTTTGTGCAAGCTCTGAAGACATTTCTGCNAAGGCTTGCGCTGCTGAATCGATTTTATCCTTATCATCGCCCTGAACCGCTTCTTCAACTACTTTGACTGCCTCTTCAATAGCCCTTTTCTCTGCTTCATCAATTTTTTCACCTGCTTCCTGAATTGTTTTAGTTGCAGCATGGGCAATCCCGTCTGCAGCATTTCTTGCTTGAACTAGCTCTGCAAAACGCTTGTCCTCTTCTGCATTTGCCTCCGCATCACGAACCATTGACTCTATCTCTTCATCGGAGAGACCCGAAGACGCTTTTATAACAATTGATTGTTCTTTGCCAGTTGCTTTATCTTTAGCACTAACATTGAGTATGCCATTTGCGTCTATATCGAATGTAACCTCGATCTGCGGCATCCCTCGCGGAGCTGGAGGGATATCAGCTAGATCAAATCTGCCTAATGACTTATTTTGAATCGCCTGCTTTCTCTCACCTTGTACAACGTGTATCGTAACTGCTGTCTGGTTATCATCAGCTGTAGAAAAAATTTGCGATTTTTTGGTAGGAATCGTCGTGTTCTTTTCAATTACGGGAGTAGAAACGCTTCCCATAGTTTCTATGCCAAGGCTTAGGGGCGTCACGTCTAAAAGAAGTACATCTGTCACGTCTCCCGCTAACACTGCACCTTGCAAGGCAGCGCCAACAGCCACAGCTTCATCTGGATTGACATCCTTTCTTGGTTCTTTTCCAAAAAATGCTGATACGCGCTCTTGCACTAAGGGCATGCGAGTTTGTCCCCCTACTAAAATAATCTCATCTATCTCAGATGCACTTTTGTCTGCATCTTTCAAGGCAATTCTTAATGGTTCCAACGATCTCTCAACCAATTCCTCAACAAGCGCCTCCAACTTACTGCGTGTCAACTTGACCACTAAATGCTTGGGACCTGTTGCATCGGCCGTGATATATGGCAAATTGACTTCTGTCTGCTGACTTGATGACAGTTCAATTTTTGCTTTTTCTGCTGCTTCTTTCAGACGTTGCATTGCAAGAGGGTCTCCATGCAAGTCCATCCCGCTATCATGCTTAAACTCTTGTGACAAATATTCAATTAACCTTAAATCAAAATCTTCTCCACCGAGAAAGGTATCTCCGTTTGTCGCTAACACTTCGAACTGCTTTTCTCCATCAACATCTGCAATTTCTATGATCGAAATGTCAAACGTACCTCCACCCAAATCATAAACGGCGACCACACGATCTCCGGATACCTTATCTATCCCATAAGCCAAGGCCGCAGCAGTTGGCTCGTTTATTATTCGTTTCACGTCCAATCCAGCAATGCGCCCCGCGTCCTTAGTGGCCTGGCGTTGAGAATCGTTAAAATAGGCAGGCACGGTAATAACTGCTTCGGATATATTTTCGCCAATATAATCTTCTGCAGTTTTCTTCATTTTCTTAAGAACTTCAGCAGAAATTTGAGGTGCCGCTTTACTCTCGCCCTTAATCTCAACCCACGCATCCCCATTATCTGCCTTTACTATTTTGTATGGAACCATCTCAATATCTTTCTGAACAACCCTGTCTTCAAATCGACGACCTATTAGCCGCTTCACTGCGTACACAGTATTCGTTGGGTTCGTAACTGCCTGTCGCTTCGCTGACTGACCAACTAAAATTTCTCCATCATCTGCAAATGCAACAACAGAAGGGGTAGTTCGCGACCCCTCTGAATTCTCGATTACCTTAGGCTTCTCCCCCTCGAGAACTGCAACACATGAGTTGGTTGTTCCTAGGTCAATTCCAATTATCTTTCCCATTACAGATGTCTCCTATGAATTTCTTCAGGGTAATTTCAATCGCGTTGTCTCTCAACTTATACTGTGGTAATTGGGTACTATTTCTTTTAATTCAAGTCCCGTCAAACTTTTGCGACCGTTACCATTGCTGGTCGGACTAACCGACCATTGAGTACGTAGCCTTTTTGGTAGACATCAATGACGGTATTTGGCTCTACTTCACTATTTTGCACCGTACTAACTGCTTGATGAAGCTCTGCGTCAAAAGGAACTCCAGACGGATCTACCTGCTCTACGTGAAATTGCGTTAAAACATCGAGAAAGCTTTTCAATGTCAACTTAAGACCATCAGCTACTGGCCTCTGAGCTTCATCAACTTCGTCAATTATATCAACAGCTCGGTCAAGATTATCAACCACAGGTAGCAACGCGGATACAAACTTATCTAGCGCAAACTTATGAGCATTTTCTAAGTCCCGTTGTGCTCTACGACGAACATTTTGCATTTCCGCTTGGATACGAAGTAATTTATCTTTGACCTCCATTAACTCACTAGAGGCATCCTCTGTTTCTGGATGATCTTGCTTTTCAAGCGTTTCGGATTCATCATTCGCAGTGTTTTCGGGTTCAGTAATGTTTTCAAACTCTTTGTGTATTTGTTGTGACACGGAACGCTCCTGTGGACATTTACTAAATTAGCACCTAATACGAGATACATGGGGGCAAACTAATTAGTTTCAAGCAATTGCCCTATACGAATTGGAAGTCAATAACCAAGAAAAAACAAGGAGGAACATTGTTAACATCATTAAATATATACAACTTTTCCTTAATTGAACATTTAGAGATCGAATTTTTAAGTGGAAGTTCGGCAATAAGTGGAAGGACAGGTGCCGGAAAATCGATAATTCTTGATGCTCTCGCCATGACCCTTGGAGGGCGTGCGGACATTCACACAATGGATCTCACCAAGGGTCACTCCGAAATAAGCGCAAGTTTTGATATAACAAAAATTAATCGAGCTACAAACTGGCTACGTGAAGAGCAGTTCCTAAGCGATGATGATTGTGTCCTAAGACGTGTTTTCACCGAAGAAAAACGATCGCGAGGGTACATTAATGGGCGCGCGTGCACTATGCAACAATTACAAAAACTCAGCGGTTTTTTAATCGATATTCACAACCAACACGAACATCAAACACTGATGCGCCAAGAGAACTATAGATTTTTGCTGGATGATTATGCAGGCGCTGCTCCAATTTGTTCCGAAGTCAATAAAATAGCAACAGAGTTAGGTCAGATTCAAAAAGAAATCGAGTCGCTTGAAAATAATTCAAATAAAATTTCAGAGAGACTAAATTTTTTGCGGTTCCAAATTGAAGAGTGGGAAAATTTGGCAGTTGGACCCGATGAGTTTGATAAACTTGAGGAGGAGCAGAAATTATTATCTAATTCTGAGCATTTACTTCTCCAAAGCCACCACCTACTCAATTTATGTGGCCCAAATACAAGCAACAACATTCGAGATAGTCTTAGCGAAGCGTTATCAATTTTAAAGGAACTGAGCTATCTGCCCAAATCCCTTGAAAATGTTTTAGACCTCCTAAATTCATGCTTAATTCAAGTCGAAGAGGCAACCTACGAAATAAAAATAGCATTAGAAACCCTTAATTCCGATCCACAGAAGCTCGCAGAAGTGAATGAGAGAATCGCTGAAATTTTTCAATTATCGAGGAAGCACCGGGTACCTCCCAACCAGTTAGACGCTGCCATTCTCATCCTCAAAGACGAGTTTAAAAACCTCGAGCGGAGTGAACAGAGAATGAAGATGCTTAAAAAACGGCACGAAACAACAACTAACCGCTACAACGATCGAGCTCAAAAACTATCAAATATAAGACAACTAGCCGCAAAAAAAATGGCTTGTGAAATTAACTTACAACTGGCACAACTTGAAATGAAAGAGTCAGAGTTAATGATAAAACTAGTTCCTCGAAACGATTCCTCTTGCCACCCCACAGGATTAGAGAGAATTGAATTCTTGATCTCCACCAACTATGGCCAACGCCATCAACATCTCTACAAAGTAGTTTCTGGAGGAGAATTATCGCGAGTGAGTCTCGCAATTCAGATAGTGGCTGGAAAAAGTTCAAAAATTCCTACTTTAATTCTTGACGAGGTGGATGTCGGTATTGGAGGCGCAACCGCAGAGATTATCGGCCAATTACTGAAAAAACTTGGAAGTATGAGTCAAGTAATAACTATCACACATCTACCACAAGTAGCCTCGCATGCGAAAAACCACTATCTTGCAGAGAAACAAGTCTACCCGGAGAAGACATCTACCACTTTAACGCTACTAAACAAAGAAGATCGTGTTGAAGAAATTTCAAGGATGCTCGGTGGAATAAATATTACCGAGAAAACGAGAGGCCATGCACACGAAATGCTGGCCTTAGCTCAAATGGTCAAACCGACTCTTCGGTAAACTAAGGAATCGAAGAATCAGCGTCTTCTTTTTCTTTGTCATCAACATCCGCAGACCGCGATCCTTCCTCTAAAATGGCTTCTTTAATGGATAACTTGACTCTCCCACGATTATCAATTTCTAGAACCTTTACACGAACTTCTTGACCTTCGGTTAAATAATCTGTCACCTTGTTGACCCTTTGAGAAGCTATCTGTGATATGTGCACCAGACCATCTGTACCTGGCATAAAATTCACAAAAGCCCCGAAATCAACTATTCTTACTACTTTACCATCATAAATTGCTCCAGCTTCAGGCTCAGCAACAATCGCTGTAATGGCGTCAATTGCTGCCTGGAGACCCACATTATCATCAGCATATATTTTTACTGCACCGTCATCGGTGATGTCTATGGTAGAGCTGGTCTCCTCACACAAACTTCGTATGGTTGCTCCGCCTTTTCCAATAACATCTCTTATCTTATCAGCATCTATTTGCATGGCCCCCATCCGTGGTGCTGAATCCGCTACCTCATCGCGACCGACAGCTAGAGTCTTGTTCATGGCACCAAGGATATGTATCCTAGCGTCCATGGCTTGTTCCAGCGCTATTTCCATAATCTCCTCAGTTATACCTTCAATTTTAATATCCATCTGAAGAGCGGTAATACCCTCAGCCGTTCCGGCTACTTTGAAATCCATATCACCAAGATGATCTTCGTCACCGAGTATATCCGTCAACACCGCGAATTGGTCTCCTTCTTTCACAAGCCCCATTGCTATGCCCGCCACTGGGGCCTTCAACGGAACTCCCGCGTCCATAAGTGCAAGACTTGCTCCGCAAACTGATGCCATCGAACTGGATCCATTTGATTCAGTGATCTCGGAAACAACACGCATAGCGTACGGAAATTCATCAATTGAAGGAAGCACTGCCGCAACTCCCCTGCGAGCCAATCTCCCATGGCCAATTTCGCGTCGACCGGTGAATCCGATTCTTCCACATTCTCCGACAGAATACGGAGGAAAATTATAATGCAACATAAATGGATCGTCTCTACGACCATCTAGGTCGTCAATCATTTGAGCATCACGGGTAGAGCCTAGAGTTGCCACAACTAGTGCCTGCGTCTCGCCCCGGGTGAACAAAGCTGAACCATGCGCACGAGATAAAATAGAAACCTCAGTACCGATGGCCCTTACGCTTCGATTATCTCTCCCATCAATTCGAGAATCACCTCGAAGAATTCGCCCTCGCACAATACTTTTCTCGAGTTTCTTAAACTCATCTTTAATGTTATTTTCTTTACTATCCATTTCAGAACCAAGCTGCATTACCGCCTTGTCCTTTAGCCGAGCAATATTGTCCATACGTTGTTGCTTATCAACCACCTGATAAGCGCGATCAAGATCTTCCGCCAACAACTCACTGAGATCATGCCTGAGAGTCGCATCCACACCTACTGATTCCCACTCCCACCGAGGCTTTCCTATTTCGGAGGCCAACTGTTTTATAACAGTTATTACGGTTTGCATTTCTTGGTGTGCGAATAGAACGGCCCCAAGCATTATGTCTTCAGACAATTCCTTTGCTTCAGATTCGACCATTAAAACTGCATCTTCAGTTCCGGCAACTACCATATCCAGATCGGAGTTTGATAACTCAGTATTAGTTGGATTTAAAAGGTAACCCTCTGCCTCCGTATAACCTACTCTCGCACCACCGATAGGTCCGTTAAATGGTATACCAGAGATCGCCAAAGCGGCAGAAGTTCCTATCATCGCTGCTATATCAGGGTCAGCATTTTTTTTTGCGGACAGTACGGTGCAGACAACTTGCACTTCATTCTTGAATCCTTCTGGAAAAAGTGGGCGGATAGGTCTATCAATTAAGCGAGAGGTTAACGTTTCTTTTTCTGTGGGACGACCCTCTCTCTTAAAAAAGCCCCCGGGGATTTTTCCGGCAGCATATGCTTTTTCTTGGTAATGAACTCCGAGCGGGAAAAAGTCTACATCCTCTTTTTTTTCTTTCGCTCCAACCACCGTACACAACACAGAAGTCTCGTCAATCGAACATATCACTGCGCCCGTTGCTTGTCTCGCTACACGGCCTGTCTCGATTGTGACGTTACACTCACCGAACTGAAATCTTTTCACTAATGGAATCATATTGTTGCCTTCATATCTATCTTTTGGTCTGTTTTTTAATGGGCGCGCTAGGAAGCCAATTTCCTATAACGCTATTAACTGTAGTTTAGATCAGGAATCTATCCACTCTCTAGTAAATCATTGAACAACGTATCACCCTTCAGATGGATCATCCGTCCACGACCAGTCACTACCTTCGTAGGCCAAGCTTTTTAATAAGTTCGGCATACCGATCAAAATTCTTTGTCTTGAGGTAATCAAGTAGTTTTCGTCTTTGGTTAACCATGCGTATCAGTCCACGTCGAGAATGATGATCTTTTTTGTGAGAACCGAAATGACTCTGCAACTTATTAATATTCGCTGTCAAAAGTGCAACCTGTACTCCTGGCGATCCCGTGTCTTTGAGGTCGTGACCATGTTCTTTGATCAACACCGCTTTTTCTTCTGCACTTAACGCCATATGCTTCTCCAGTACGCAATTAAAAAGAAATCAGTCATCCCGTGCGCACTTACAGGACACTCGTCATTGGAATCCATACTTTTTATGACAACTGAAGCTATGCCTCAAGCTTTCATCAATTAAATCTATGCTTCAGGGCTACCAAGCGTTTAGGTACTAACATTCCACAGCTCTTCAAAGTACCCACTCCTAAAAATATTAGTTCGTTATCAAAGACGCGCACTATATCCCCTTCTCCCTCAAGGTTAAAGCCTTTTGATAACAATACTGATTGTCCTTGTTGTAATCGCACTGCACTTTTATCGTCGACAGTGACTTTAGGGGTTGCATTCAACGCATAATCAACAGGTAACAATTTTTCATCACATGCAGTTACTCCGTTTCTACTATGGTCATCTCTGAGTTCTGAGAGGGAAATTGACAACTTGTCACTAAACGGTCCTACAGCAAACCTGTGTAATTTATGCACATGAGCACCGCAGCGAAGTAGCCGGCCAAGATCAGAAGCGAGCCCTCTTATGTAGGTGCCCTTGCTACAGCGTATTTTTACCTCCAAATCGGCAACGACTCCACTCTCAAAAGATACGATCTGATACTCATAGATCTCAATCGGTCTGGGTTGTCTTTCGATATCCAAACCCTTTCTAGCATACTTGTATAGCCGTTGTCCGTTATACTTGAGGGCCGAATACATCGGTGGTATTTGAACGGAGTCCCCCAAAAATTGATCGATTGTGGTGCGAATTAATCTTTCAGTGATACTACTTGCATCATGAGTCGAAGTAATGCGGCCCTCACTATCTCCAGTGTCTGTCTCTAATCCTAACTTGAAAACGCTATAATATCCTTTCTCAGAATCAAGCAAATACCGACTTAGTTTAGTAGCCTCCCCAAAACATACTGGTAAAACGCCTGTAGCTAAAGGATCCAAGCTTCCTGTGTGCCCTGCTTTTTTGGCAGCAAATAAATGTTTTACTTGTTGCAATGCATGATTGGAAGAAACTCCTTTTGATTTATTCAGCAAAAAAATACCGTCAACCACCCTAGGGCGCTGCGTGTAATTAAACAAACTACGATTCCTCCGAGGACACTACGCGAGAATCCGAAGCAATTGCCCGATCAATTAACGCAGCCATCTCCAGGCTTTTTGCCACCGAGTTGTCATGTATAAATGTAATTTTTGGCATCAATCGCAAATTCATATTAGCCGCCATTAACTTACTCAAATACCCAGTAGCGCCAGAGAGGGCTGACATGGCAACATTTGCTTTATGCTCACTGTTTAACGAAATAAAACTTACGTACACCTTGCAATTTGAGAGGTCTTTACTGACTCTAACCTCGGTGACGCTGACCATACCAACTCTCGGGTCGTTCAACGAATCGTTAATCAATGCAGATAACTCTCTTTGGATCGCATCGGCAACTCTGTCACTGCGGTAAAATTCTCTCGGCATCAAAGCCTCAAATGTCTGTTATAGAATTTAGTATTTCTTGAACGCCGAGGTTTGCTTACACAATCTTGGTAATTTCATAGGGTCCGCAAAATTTGAGTGACCTCGTACACTTCTATTAAATCACCAGAGCGAACATCATTGTAATCTTTTACACCGATACCGCACTCTACGCCGTTTCGCACCTCCTGCGCATCATCTTTATACCTGCGCAACGATTCTAGCTCTCCTTCGTAAATAACCACATTGTCTCTGAGGACGCGGATTGGTTTGCTACGATACACGGTACCCTCAGTAACCATACATCCCGCTATCGCACCGTATTTGGGAGATCGAAATACATCCCTCACCTCTGCTGTGCCTACAATGCTCTCTCTCGATTCCGGAGATAGCATCCCAGAAAGAGAGGCTTTAACTTCGTCAAGAAGATTATAGATGACACTATAATAACGTACCTCGATTTCTTCTTTCTTCGCTAAGGCACGCGCTCCACCAGAAGCACGAACGTTAAAACCCAAAATAATAGCTCCGGTGGTGATGGCCAGATTGACATCGGATTCAGCAATACCTCCCACTCCGGAGGCTATAATATCGACTCCCACTTCTTCAGTTGAAAAGTCTTCAAGAGCGGTACTAATCGCCTCCAGCGATCCCCTAACATCGGTTTTTATCACTAGTGGCAAAGTGCGTTTAACCTCTGAACCAATGTTCACAAACATAGTCTCTAAAGCCGAGGCATTTTGACTTGATAATTTTTGCGCGCGAGCCCTTTCTTGTCGAGATGTAACTATATCTCGGCCCCTTCTCTCGTCGGGTACAACGTAAAAGTGATTACCTGCATCTGGAGCTTCGTCCAATCCTAAAATTTCCACAGGAATGGATGGTCCTGCTGTCTGCAAAGATTGATTACTTTGATCGACCATGGCTCGTATTTTCCCAACACTCAAACCCACCAGTACAAAATTACCTTTGTTAAGATTTCCCTGCTGCACCAGAGCTGTCGCTACGACTCCTCTTCCTTTATCAATACGAGACTCAACTATTACCCCTCGAGCCCTACCCTCTCGGTTCGCCGTTAATTCAAGGAGCTCTGACTGTAACAGAACCGCATCTAACAACTCCTCTACTCCCTGGCCTGTCTGGGCAGAGACCTTAACAAACTGAGTATCACCACCCCATTCTTCTGGAATCACGTCTTTTGCACCGAGTTCACTTGTCACTTTTTCAGGGTCTGCACCCTCTTTGTCCGTTTTGTTGATGGCCACAACGATAGGCACTCCGGCAGCCCGGGCATGCTGAACAGCCTCTTCAGTTTGCGGCATTACGCCATCATCTGCTGCTACCACTAGAATGACAATATCGGTGCTTCTTGCTCCTCGTGCACGCATTGCTGTAAAAGCAGCATGGCCAGGCGTATCCAAAAAGGTAATCGCGCCCTTCGATGTGCTCACATGGTAAGCCCCAATGTGCTGAGTAATACCACCAGCCTCACCTGACGCTATCCGAGTTTTTCGAATATAGTCCAAGAGCGATGTCTTACCATGATCTACATGACCCATAATAGTTACCACAGGCGCCCGCGGTAATTGGGCGTAATACCTCGCTTCTTCGTTAAAAGTAGCGGCTAATTGTTCTTCTAAATCAGTATTACACGAGGGAGTTGCTCTATGTCCTAATTCTTCAGTAACTAGTAGAGCGGTTTCTTGATCTATAAATTCATCGGCAGTTGCAACAACTCCCAATTTTGCAAGTTTCCTGATCACATTTACTGACTTTAAAGACAATCCTGCTGCCAAATCAGAGACCGATATTTCATCAGCTACCGTAATTTCTTTAATTTTCTTCTCTGTCGGACGCTGAAAAGTGTGCTTATTTGTGACTTTTAGCGGAGTAGCGATAGCCGATCTTAACCTCATTTTTTTGTTTGCATCTACTTCGACATCGTCGAGAACTAGATGCGACTTTTTCTTAACACCTTTTGAAATGGGTTTCTTCACACGCCTTATTGGATCATCATCATCTTTTAATTTGTTTGTCCGTCGCCCTTTATCGTGAACGATTTCCGAAGGTGGTGTGGGCCGGTCAGCAACAGTCTTATCCATTCGAGATATTTTTTTAGCAGTAAGATCATCTCCCTTATGTGACACAGATTTTGCTGCAGTTAAGCCTTTCTGACTTTCCTTATCCTTTGCTTCCTCATCAGCCCTGCGGCGAGTTTCAATTGCCGCCACCCGTTGCGCCTCAACTTCATCTAATGCTTTAACCGCACTTGTGTTTACGTTAGCTGTGAGATTTTCCGGGGCTTCGCTTGATTTCGGAGGCGATGTCGACACCTGTTCGTCTGATCGTTTAACGAAGGTTCGCTTTCGACGAACTTCGATATTCACAGTTTTTCGATTCGCTGACTTTAAAGTCGTGACAGTTTTTCGACGAAGTGTGATCCTTCCAGTCTCACGAGTGGGTGCGCCATGCAACCCCTTTAAATATGCGAGCAAGATTTGTTTTTCTCCGTCTGATACAAGCGCTTCCGCATTTGTGTGCGCTAAACCTGCATCAGTCATTTGCTTTAGTAACCGATCTACAGATGCACCCACGGTCATCGCCAATTCGCTAACTGTCACTTCAGCCATCGGTAATCCTCTATCAATGTCCGCCTCATTACTATTTTTGTCACGCAAACCAAGGTGCGCGAGCCGTCATTATTAATTCGGCAGCTCGCTGATCACTCAAATCATCAATATCTGATATGTCATCTACCGCTTGTTCCGCAAGATCCTCCATTGTAATGATATTTTTAGCGGCCAATTTGTGGGCGAGAACTTTATCCATTCCCTCCATGTTAAGTAAGTCATCTGCCGGTACAGAGCTGGTCAATTTTCCTTCACTAGCAAGCGCCATTGTGAGAAGAGCATCCTTCGCACGAATACGTAACTCTTGAGACAGATCTTGATCAAAGCCCTCAATAGCGCTCATTTCATCGAGCGAAACATACGCTACTTCTTCTAAGCTAGAAAAGCCTTCCTCTACAAGCATAATAGCAATATCCTCTCCAATATCGAGTTCCTGCATAAAAGTATTCACACTATCAGTCGCTTCCTGCATTTGCTTATCTTCAGCATCTTGCAAGGTCATCACATTAATATTCCAACCAGTAAGCTCAGATGCCAGCCGGACGTTCTGACCTCCTTTGCCAATCGCTTGCGCCAGATTTTCCTCATTAACTGCCACATCCATCGAATGCGACTCCTCATCGACCACAATAGAGCCCACTTCAGCGGGCGCCATAGCATTAATTACAAGTTGTGCTGGATTATCATCCCACAACACGATGTCGACTCTCTCATCATCGAGATCATTCGAAACAGCCTGGACGCGGGCACCTCTCATCCCTACGCATGCCCCAACTGGGTCTATACGAGCATCCTTACTCTTCACTGCAATCTTCGCCCTTTGACCAGGATCTCTCGCTGCACCCTTTATTTCTATAACACCCTCCGCTATTTCAGGCACTTCAATTCTAAAAAGCTGGATTAGCATTTCGGGAGAAATTCTTGATACAAGCAGTTGGGGGCCTCGAGTATCTTCTCTGATGGCCATCAAGATAGTTCTAGTCCTGTCGTTAATCCTAAATATTTCACGACCGACCAACTGCTCTCTTGGCAAAAGGCCCTCTGCATTGTCTCCAAAATCAATAACGACGTGTTCTCGAGTCACTTTTTTTACCGTTCCGTTGAGAAGCTCGCCAACACGATGCTTAAATCGATCGACGATTATTTCTCGCTCTGCCTCTTTGACACGTTGAACAATGACTTGTTTCGCGGCCTGTGCGGCTATACGCCCAAACTTAGCATTTTCTACTCGCTCTTCGTAAAGATCACCGACACTTAGGTCAGGATCTTTTTCGTAGGCCTCCTCAGTGGTAAACTGAGTGCCTAATTCAGCTAAAACGTCGTCGGCAACAACTTCCCACCACCGAAACGATTCATAACCTCCTGTTTCTCGGTCTATCACAACACGAATATTTGCTCCCTCTTCGAACCTTTTCTTGGTAGCCATCTCCAAAGCCTGCTCAATAGCTTCAAATATAATATCTCGTTCAACTCCCTTTTCATTGGAGACAGCCTCAGTCACCATTAGAATCTCTTTATTCATTAACACAACCTCACGAATATCAAAATTTTGCGATTATATTTGCCCGATCAATATTTTCGAAAGGAAAAAGATACTCACTACTATCAATCCTGACAACAACCTCATCTCCCTCTACGGCATGCAAGCAACCTTTAAAGTTTTTTCTATTTCCATGCGCAAATTTGAGCTTCACAGCAATATCATGTCCCACGAACAATTCGTAATGCTCCAAGTCGTATAACGGTCTCTCTATCCCAGGAGAAGAGACCTCTAGGGTATATCTTCCAGTAAATACCTGCTCCACATTCAAAATTGCGGCAACATGTTGACTAACTAACGCACAATCATCCACCGAAATAAAATCATCAGTCAAATCTATGTAAACCCGCAGTAAAGTAACTTTTTTATTATTGTCGATTTCAATTCCCCACACCTGAAAGCCCAAGGCTTCAATAACCGGACTTAAAATGTGCTTTAGTGCGATCCTACCGATCGTCAAAACTATCCTCGCTTTATGGCCATAAAAAATGGGCCATCTGGCCCATTGCAACAATCTCCAAGTTCACAAGTTCCCCAATTTGGATCTCGTGCACATTCCCAAGCGTCAAAACGTAGTGTAAACCCTGAGTTTTGCCCAAAGCATTGCCAACGCGTAATCTTCGTTGGCCAGCTAGGTAGTTGGTAGCGGGAGCTGGATTTGAACCAACGACCTTCGGGTTATGAGCCCGACGAGCTACCAGACTGCTCCATCCCGCATCAAAACTTTTCAACGTCAGGCCAAAGGATAAACCTTACACGCTCTACAATTATCAGGAGGCGCATTATAGAAAGACCGAGGCGCAAGGTCAACTAACTCAAACGGTTGAAACACGGAAAGAAACATTAAAATTACAATAAGACAAATTATTTGGTTTTTCTCGATTCAGATATCAAGTCATAAGCCATTTGAATTTTTTGAGTCCTTTCAGTAGCCAGTTTTATTATATCGTCAGGAACACCCTGCCCAATCAGCTTGTCTGGATGATTCTGGCTAACTAACTTCCTATATGCTCTTTTGATAACCGAATCAGAACTAGTCGATGCGACTCCGAGAGCAGAATATGCATCGGATAGTTTTATATGATCACGATTGCTTGACCCACGATCACCGAAATGAGCTTGAGCACCGATCATCCCAATTAATTCTTCGAAATTACTTTTTGAAAAACCTAAATCAATTGCGACAGTTCGAAGCACAGACTCCTCCGCGGAGTGGAGTTCGCCATCTGCTAAAGCGAGTGAAATCAAATAGCTCAGTAGCTGATTTTTTAAATTCACATGCCTGCCACTTACTTGCACAAATGACTCCACACAAAGCCGAACAGAGAAAGTTTCAGCGGCACCCGTTTTAAAAAATTTAATAGCCTCTTGTTTTCGCTCAGAGCTCAAGCCAAGGTTAGCCATCATATCTTCCGTGAGAGCAATCTCAGCTTGAGAAATATGTCCGTCACTTTTCGCTAAATGTCCTAGCAAACTAAATAGCGTGGGGAAAAAAGTCTCACGAATTTTATGACGTTCTCCCTCGCTCATGGGGATTAAAAAGCTTCCAAATCCGCGATCGAACTGGTGCCCCAACAAAACCCCCAAAAGAGCACCTACCGGACCCGCAACAAGCCACCCGCTTACACCGGCAATAATCTTTCCAACCACATTAACGTCCTCTAAAATTTCACAAGAAATAGCATAAAATATTGCAACTTGCGAGTATTACCCTAACAGCCAACAAGGCCCCTCAGGGTAGTTATTTAAAATCTTTTTATCAATGATATGTTTGCTTTCCGAAGTTTAAGCTCAAGAAACGTGAAAAAAAAGGTAAAGAAAAGCCTCCCGAAAACGAAATTTACCTAAGCACCAAAAAAATTGTAATATTTCGGTCCGCAATTTGATGCAAAGACGTATTAGCCTTTAGGAGGATACAAATTCGATAATGTGGATTTATTTGGGGGTGATATTAATGGCTAGTACAGTTGTTTCGGCGTCCCTAAAAGCACCTGACGACGAGCTTCGAGCGACTTATAAAAAACAAAGTATCGTAGTCGGAGCGGGGTGCTTTTGGGGTGTGGAAAAGATGTTTTCCAAAATTCCAGGTGTAATAGATGTGGTATCGGGCTATGCAAATGGGCGAGGGGTAGACGCGACATATCGGGCAATAACGCTTCCATCAAATCGAATGAACCCCAACAATCACGCAGAAGTAGTACGCATTACTTATAATGCCAACGTTGTCAACTTGAGGTCTCTCCTGGAGTCTTTCTTTGAATATCACGACCCTACTCAGGTAAACCGGCAAGGAAATGACCTAGGAACTCAGTACAGGTCGATGATCCTTACCACCGACGACGAACAAGAAAAAGTGGCAAGCGAGACTTTAAAAGAGTACCAAAAACTCCTCCTAGATGCCGGCTTTGGACAAATTGCCACCGTGATCACCTCTCTAACTCACTTCACTGCGGCAGAGTCTTACCACCAGGATTATCTCCAAAAAAACCCTAATGGGTACTGTCCGGACAACTCGACTGGAATTTCCTTTGACTCTACTCTAGCAAAGACTATCACCAACGACACTCTTTTAGAGGAAAAGCAGATACTCATCATAGAAGGTAGCGGTTACTGTCCTTACTGTGAAAAACTCAAAAACAACATAACAAGCCATTATGCTGGACCGATACCGATTTCATTTAGAACAGCAAGTCAGCTAACTAACCTTAAAATAAAGACCCCGACTTGGGCAACGCCAACAATTATTTTCCTTGAGGAAGGGTCTGAGGTGTTTGGATTTCAAGGATATATGGAACCAAAAGACTTTTATTTGGCTCTTGGAAAGTTTGCGCTTGGCGATAGCAAGATCTATCAAGTCGCTTTTGAAAATGGTACTGACCAGCGATTTTGTAAAGAATATGAGATTTTCAAAAGTGCCAAAGAGGGCATTTTTGTTGACAAGCTGAGTGGTGCCGGGCTCTTCGATACCGATGACCGTTTTGATTCAAAAACTGGCTGGTTATCATTCACAAAACCCATTCACGGTGCGGTGTACGAAAAAAGGGACATTAGCTATGGAATGATTCGCACTGAGATCCGGTCGGTTAGCTCTGATATCCATCTCGGGCATGTCTTTTCGGATGGGCCGGATGGGAGTCTTAGGTACTGCATAAACGCAACGGTGTTAGACTTCATACCTAGAACTCCTAACGAGTGATGACTAAGGTAACATCACGTGGAAGTGTGGCCTCTCGGATTATGCGCGTTGCACCAAACTGCTGGACACAACGCCTGCGTAGCTTTTCTACTTCACAGTGATAGAGCATTCCCTCGCTGATGTGTGATTTATCAGCAACTAACATGTTAAAGATCATTCCTAACCTAGACTGACCCCAGCACTTCGCCAAACACCGAAACACATAGCGCTCCCAGTGCACAAGGTCTTTTGTAACCGACATATTGTAAGTGCCTGACATAACAGAAAAATCGACCAGCTCCAGAGGACAATCACTGACGGAAAATGATTTTGAGGGTAGGTTCGAATGTTCTCGGCAAGTAGCTATGAGAGTTGGATTGATGTCATACCCAGTGTAGACAAATCTCGAGCAGCTTGGGGTCTCTCGTATGTAGTCTGCCAGAGAACCATATCCGCATCCAATATCAGCTACCTTAACAACACCTGAGGGCACCAAAGCTGAAATTTGATTATGGATAATTTTGAATCGGCTTTGCTGTCGAACCAAATCGGACCAAAATACACCATGAGGCTGGCGACCGTATTTGGAGAATCTTTTAGTGTAAACACTCCTAATAAGTCTACGGAAACGTAAGGCCCTAAAACTATCGTTCATTCTTCTTTCTTTCTGAACTGTTGCGCTTAAAAAGGGCGGAAATATACGAGACTTTCTGACGGCAGTCAAAATATTATTTACGGTACACTCGTCTTACGTTTAACACTTATAGACACTTAGCATCTTATCCCTTTGGGTATGAGCACAATCAAAAGCTAATATTTACCGCACCACCTTTAGATTCAGTCACCGTCGATCAAAGGGGATACCTACCACCCTGTCTATAAAAGCATTGACTATGCCTGAACAAGTGGTACATAACTCTTAAACCAATAATCATCCAACTTGGATGAAAAAACTATAGCTCCTTTTGATGGAGAGCTTATTTTTAGCGATTGAACAATTCTAGTTTTTTAAGAAAAAGATACACATTGATAGGAACTGATCCTGAAAGATGATAGATGTTGTCTTTTCGGTAGCGATCTTTAGATTAGGATACCTTAAATGTCTGCTAATTTGTCTCCTGCTCCAGACTAGTTATGGGAAGTTCCTACACTAAGCAAGACCTCAGTAAACCTTAGACCTGTTAAGTGGTGCCAAGGCCGGACTTGAACAATCATCATAACTAATTGATATAAATTAATATTCAAATTTGTCATTAAAACTATACCGTCAAAAGTACCGTCAAATCTTTTTGTCACTTGTCAAAAACAAGTCCCACATACTTAATTTCTACAGGACCATTATTAGCAGGGGGTACCCCCTTTTCACGAGATGGGACTCCTACTGTTAGGTAGTAATACTAATCTGCACAAACGAAATTGACCACAAAAGATTTACCAAAGAGTTTTGGTTACCTAACAGTATTATGTTAAAGCGATACAGCACTCTATGAATCAAAGGTCATCGCCGCTTTCAAAAAATTGCCAGATCCTCTCATACAGGTTAAACCCGGAGCCAAAATTAGGACTATGCCCTGCTCCTCCTCCCTCAAAGGAGATAGCTTCATTCTTGTCATCGCTCAACTGGGAACGCCTTGACGATATCGATAAGTGTATTCTGTACAACAATTCGGTAATTTCCTACGCTTTTGCTAAATTTCGAATACTCGGGTGATGAGAGGACAGTGTTCATGGTCGTCATCAATCCCGTTAATGATTTACCACCAATATAAGCATAGTGAGAGACGTCTCCAGCGCCGAAAACTATTCGGTTTACTCCATAGTGAGATTCAGAGAGATATTTTTCTTGTGATTGCATAAATGCAAGCCATTTCTCTGTGTAAGCACTCTCCTGACCAGCTCCAATTTTTATATCAAATTTAGCGTAGTGTTTTTGTGGTTGATCTGAATTAATCGAGATGATCTCTTCAAAGATTACATTATGGTAGGATCCAACATATGTTGCATCTCCAAAGCTTGAGAGCATTTGGGCCGTCTCTGAGCAGGATGCAAAAAGCTCTCGACCGAGTTCCATGCTCTCATAATTCGGATACCCCACATAGACCATATGGCTAACATCGCTCCCCGTTACCATGGAGAGAAGGACGGTTGCCTTTGACTGAGATTGCCACTGCTCAGCGCATTCTGATGCATTATGCGTGTCCATTGCACTTAGAAAGGCTGCTGGGTCGTTTACATTGAAATAGTGAAATTCTGCGACACGATTATCACTTTTATGATCATCTGCAATCAGTTGCAAAGACATGAAAACTAGCAAGGAAATAGCGATGGAAATTACGGACGAACTTTTCATTTTTGGAATTCCTCTTAACAATATAGAAATGATCGTATCAAAATTCATGCGATCAAGGGAAATCGCAACGAGGTCGTTGCAGATCGACTAGTTAGGGATAAGCGCTCATATCAAACAATCAAGACACATTAATCTCACTATTTGTCAAAGACGCAATATCAAATCCCAGCTATTACCAAACAAGCGATTGGGGGTTTCTTCGACTTTGGACTATCTCGGGGAACCCCCTGCCACCTTGTTAAATATTACTGCGGTTTTCCGACATGTCCTCGCGATTTTTAATAATACTTGCCCGTCGCTCAGAGATATCCGCTTTATTCGCCATGATTGCATCCGAATTCTGCATCGAGGACGCAACAAGATCTTTCATTTTTTCGCGGTTGTCTTCCACATTTTCGCTTAATTGCTTAAGTAGATC
>NZEU01000044.1 GCA_002689135.1 Porticoccaceae bacterium | reverse complement strand
TGATCATTGCGAATTTTTTGAGGTTGTGAAGTCATTACCACGCGATTCGGAGGTCTACGAAGTGAGAAGGAATTTTCCGATTCGAAATCCAGTGCTTTGGTTGAGATGGNTAGAGTGATAAGTTGTTGGTTTANTGTTTTCGANTCTNGTGTGCAGAATTGNTTAATTCTNCTGTNGGTTGNNTTACAGAGTTGCNCNCAACTNTATNNATAGGATGCAAAGGTCTTTATGGTGNTGTGTCGGTCANAAAGTTCTCCTATCGAGACTTTAGAAAANTTTTTTCAGTGCTTNAACGCCAAGGATCTCGNNTCTCTTGANAAGATATGGGATTCCCCCTGTGTNTTTATTATNGGTAATAAGANAANNCTNTTTGANAGNTANCGTAATGCTGTTGACTTCGAAAANATAGTAGCAGGNGGNTGGCGCTCATCGTCAGTCAATCATTCGGANATTATCTTTGAAGATCTCGCNACTGCAATGGTNCAACTAAATTTTTCCCGATTTGATATCGATGGNACTGAGATTGGCAGNTATGANGTGTCACATCTCATGGTAAACACAGAAAGCGGATGGCGTATTAAAATTTTATATATGAACAATGGAGAGGGTATGGANGGGATTANTTANANNATAAATTGCATTTACCTCTATTACCTNGTCGACNGAAGTNGGGNATTNTAGAATTTTTAGGNNCGGTTACTTNCACCCTNNTATCTTNTNCTANTGATGATTATGCAAAAAAANNTNGATCTCAAAAAGGTCAGAAAACTGAGATCNTGCGATCGCTANNTCAAGTNATTTTTAGAGTTCTTTNCTNNNGAAAATNTTAGATTTGGTGTTNTGGATGCNACAATNTATCNTGGTAGTGGCNCTGNANGNATCGTTTTATCTNGGTCTCANCTACCATTACTTTTAGGGGCGGTTACACGCCCCTCCGAAGAAAACAAAACCTAGAGACTNGGGTTAATGAGATATTTTTGACCGGTTGACTGTTTTGAGTAGGCGTTGAGTGCTTNTGCGGNNAGNGCTCCTGCCATCGANACCTCTNGGCTAAAGTTGCTNTNAAANGTTGTNGTAACCTCGTTGGCAACNCGCTGNCGNAGTTCTGCAGTGCGNTCNCTACCAACTTTTTGTAAAAATGGTGTCAGCANCCAGCCNCCGAGCCCCCATTGNANTCCATAGTTNCTTTTNAGNATCGTATCNGACCTCTCGAGGCCACCATATATATAAACCTGCTTGTGTTGCGTNGANCCNTAGTGATNNNATNCCNNCGNAACAGCATTNGCTGCGCGTTCCATTGCANNNAGNATGTCGTTNGNTAGGCGCCCGCCNCCCGTTGCATCGAATGCCACANAAGCCTNAGTNTNTNCGATGGCATTTTGTANATCCATTGGGAAGGTATCCTTGCTCGAATCGCATACATNGGTCGCCCCGATCGCCCTTAAAATTTGCTCTTGCTCNGGCTTCCGGACAATGTTNACNAGCGGCACATTATCTATNAGGCAAATTTTTTGGAGCATCTGGCCTAAGTTAGAGGCNGCAGCCGTGTGCNCCAAGGCAGAGAAGCCCTCAAGACGCATTGTCTCNACCATGCCCATTGCGGTGAGGGGGTTTACGAAGCAGGCTGCTGCTTGCTTAGAACTGACACCGGGATGCATTTCAAGGCACTGATGGACCTTCAATGTTCGATATTGGTTATACATTGGCGCGCCAAGTCCTGCGACGGTTTTGCCCATGAGAGCCTGCGCCTCATCCGATTCGCCAGCAGCAATTACTAAACCGGCACCTTCGTTCCCAACAGTCATGGATTTATTTATTCGAGCGGCTAAGGCTGGCATTAGCTTAGGGTTGATGGGTGCAGTGACTATTGGGTCAGACTCCGTTCCGGAGTACTCGGCTTTTGAGATATCGGAATAACCTAGCAACAAGGCGAGATCTGACGGGTTTATCGGTGAGGCCTCGACCTTGAGTAGCACTTCGTTTGCCCTCGGTGGAGCAACCTTCGAATCTTGTATCGAGAGTACAAGTTCGCCGCTTGATTTTACTAGTGATCGGAGCTGGCGTGAGATTTCAGGTATTTCTGACATAATCATCTCCCCTGATATATAGTCATGAGGAGTATATCGGTGTTTTGAGTCCCAACACACCTATCGGTACTTCTTGAAAAGAATCTCACCCAATAATTCAATTGGGAGCTTGAAGACTCAGTCGCTCTGTCGACTATTTTCACCCCATTTTTTCGTTAGTCGAGTACTGCTTATAATTATAAATGATACGTTAGATGGATTAACCCGCACTTACACGGAGCAAATAAAGTTTGATTTTTATGTTTTGCACGATATTGGGTCATCCTGTTGACAGAAATGCACATTCATGTGACTATTGTTTAAATAGTCAATTTGACTGTAACGCCAAAGTAAATGGGGAGGCATTGATGAGTTTTTTGCATTCGACCGTGATCGTTCAGTCGAGATCTCAGAGGGCTCCTAAGTGGTCTTAAAAGCGTGCCGATTGAATAATTTGGGGTTAAGTAGTAGACCTTCCTATGTCATAGCCGCAATATTTTGGGTAGCATTTGCTCTTTTGCTTGTAGCATGCACATCGCCAAGTTCTGATGCAAAACCAAACGTCTTATTCATAATGGTAGATGACTTACGCGGTGAGTTGGGTGTCTATGGGTCCGAACACGCCCTTTCACCCAATATTGACAAACTTGCTGCTCAGGGATCCCAATTTACCAAGGCCTATGTAAGCGTCCCTGTATGCGGGGCATCTAGGGCCAGTCTAATTACCGGAATGCGAGCGCTCCCCGACCGGTTCATCAATTATTACACCAGCGTCGAGATTGATGCGCCTGATGCTACCACGATTTTTGAAACTTTTAAGGATAATGGTTACCACACAGTTGGATATGGAAAAATCTTTCACAATAGCCAGGATACTGCTTCCAAGAGCTGGACTAGTGGATCTGCCTGGATTCCAGGGATGGATCAAGTTTCAGAACGTAACATACCGCATGATTATCAGCTTCCCGAGAATATCGCTCTAAAAAAGTCTACAGGGCTTGGCCCTGCGACGGAGATCTTCGATGGACCTGATGACTCATATTTCGATGGGCAACTCGCATTAAAAGCGATAGACACACTGTCGGAACTAAGTGCAGGCGATGCTCCGTTCCTTTTAGCAGTTGGCTTTGTCAAGCCTCATCTTCCGTTTAATGCCCCCAAAAAGTATTGGGATCTCTATTCCAAGGATCAGTTCTCGCTTGCTGATTGGGATACATTGCCTGAAGGAGCACCTATTCAGGCTTATCATGAATTTGGAGAGTTGAGAGACTACAGCGATACACCGAGCAGGATTGCTTACGACGAGAAATTTACCTTTGACACAAGCGTGAAGGCCTTTAGACAAAAAAATTCTAAACCAGTCAGCGACGAGCTAGCACAGCGCCTGATACATGGATACCACGCCTCCGTCAGCTATGTTGATGCTCAGGTGGGACTTGTTTTGGATCAGCTGGAGACTCTGGGGTTGGCCGAAAACACTATCGTGGTGCTTATGGGAGACCATGGTTACAGCCTGGGTGAGCATGGACTTTGGTGCAAGCATTCTACTTTTGATGTTGCGACAAAGACTCCTCTCATAATTAAGTCTCCAGGGATGCCCAAGGGGAATGTTGTTGATGGTTTAGTGGAGTTTATTGATATCTTTCCTACTCTCACTCAACTCGCTGGAATTGGGACTCCGGAGCAGGTAGCGGGAATGAGTTTAGTTGGTGCGCTTAAGGATCCAGATGCGCCCACACGGGAGGCTGTCTTCCCACGATATCACTCCGCTGAGGCGATCCACACGGGACGTTACACGCTAACTCAGTGGTTTGATGCAGGAGATAATGTGGCCGAGCAGATGCTTTATGATAATGAGCAGGATCCGGACGAGACACAAAATCTGGCGTATCTTCCAAGGTACACGGATGTTCTAAACGAGTTGAGCGCTAAGCTGGCTGCTCACAGGATGTCTAGGGAATAGATTTTTGTGCCCTTGAGCAGAGCTATGTCTCAGGGGTAATTAGTTTATTGACCAAGGTTTATGGTCGATAAAGGGGTGTTGATAACTGACTGAGTGTTAGCACGTTTTTTATGTGGAGGGGAGCAAAAGATGAAAAAAAAATCAACAAAGGATGAGGGTAAGGGCCCGCACGACTTCAAGAGATCGTTGCTGTCGGTTGGAATTGCAACCGCACTTATGTCGGGCGGAGTGTGTGCGCAGTCAGATAATATTGAGGAGATTGTCGTAACAGGTATGCTATCGACTATGAAAGCAGCGACTGCTCGCAAGCGAGATGATTCAGGTATGATGGATGCGATTTTAGCAGAAGATATTGGCAAATTTCCTGATACAAATCTTGCTGAGTCTTTACAACGCATACCAGGCGTTGCAATAAGTCGGCGGGACGGAGAGGGCAATCAAGTTACAGTGCGTGGGATGGGACCGAGTTTCAATTTTGTTACCTTAAATGGACGACAAATGCCCAGTCCAGAGCACAATAGGGCATTTAATTTTTCAGATATTTTGCCGGAAATGGTCACCGGTGTTGAAGTTTTTAAAACAGCGACTGCAACAAAACCCTCGGGTGGTATTGGTTCATTGATAAACGTTACCACTGCGACACCGATGCAACTGGGTGATAGCATGAGTGGGTCGGCCAAGATGTTATTCGATGATTATGCTGGAAGCACCACACCTCAGTTTTCAGGATTAGTAAGCAAGATGCTATCTGATAACTTCGGTGTGCTTATTGCTGCAGGGCACCAAACTCGTGAGACGGAAAACGATTTTATTCAAGTTCGTCGTTGGGATCGACGGAATACCTTGCGTGTGGATAGTAATGGAGATGGTGCTCTCACAGGAGATGATAGTTCTATAGCTACTTCTTCTGGAACACCATGGTTCACTCCAGTTCAATCTATTACTGGCCATGAGGAGAAAGATCGGGAACGAACAAACGTAAACTTCGTTGCCGAATATATTGCAAGCGATAATGTGACTGCGACTTTCGACTATCAGTACTCTGAGTTTACTAACGATTTTACCCAGCTCGAGTCTGCCATATGGTTTGGAAATTTTGCAAGTGCAGACCCAGGTTGGAGTGCTGATGAAAACAACGTGCTAACTTCCGCAAGTTTTTCAAATAAAGGAGTTGATTTTTTCAGTTCAAACCCTGTCCAGCAGTTCGAAAATGATTCAGTTGGTTTGACGCTTGACTGGAATATAAATGATGATTCAACTGTCTCTGTTTCATATAGCTCATCTTCCTCGGAGCGACAGCCTGGGGGTGAGGATGAGAGGAACAAGGCTGATATCCAAATAACCGGCCTAAATCCGATATTTTCAGTCACTGGTGATTATGCCTTTCCGATAATCGCTGCGAGTGATATGTTGGAGGAGAACTATCGCGTTCATCAGCACACAAAAAGATCACTGGCCCGTTCTGACGACGTTAGTCAGTTTAAGATTGATTACGCTTTCAATGACGGCGGGTCTTTCGAGATTAAAGCTGGTTTAATGCGGACCGAGCAGACAAAGGACTCTTATTCCTTTACAGCGCAGCCTAATGATCAGCGTTTCAGAGTAAGTGATATTGATGGAGATGGAAGTGGTGATCCACGAACAATGGTATGCGAGATCTATGACCAAGATGGTGATCGAACCTTTTCGTTGAATGATGATGGTCAATATGCGATCTCAGGCACTTGTGACCCAGCGGATATAGCCGCTATGCAGGCTGACTATACAAAGGTAAGTTTTAGTAGTCACCTCACAACCGCCCCTACCAATTTTGTACAGTATGACCCAAACCTTTCTTCGGGTTGGCTAGAGCACAGAGGTTTGACAAGTAGTTATATTGATATGTTGCAGCAGGCGAACTGGTATGACATCACCGAGACCACAACTGCCTTTTATGTAGAGACTGAAACCCAAGATTGGGAAGTTGGAGGTAGGCCCATAACAATTGTGCTTGGATACCGTCATGAGTCGACCGATATTGATTCAACTTCCGAAGAACAAAATCTTATTGGGTATGAACCCGTCCAGATCGGGCAACCGATGCTCAGGGTGTTTGATGACACTGCGGATAGTATTCGCTTCACTGATTCGGCTAGTTATGATCAGGGACTACATAACCTCTCGATAAAGTACGACTTGACCGACCAAGTTATTTTGAGGCTTGCGCACTCAGAGACTATTACGAGGGCAGGTCTAAACAGCATGCGGTCTGCGAGAAATATAGGTACCGATGTTCGTGATGAGGAAGGCACTGGCGGACAGGCAAGTGCCGGGAATCCCGGTCTCCTGCCTTATACGTCGACAAATATCGACCTAGGGGTCGAATATTACTTAGATGACTTTAGCTATTTTTCTGTGGCTTATTTCGATAAAGAGGTAGCTAATTTTGTCTCGAATACTGTTACCACTGAAAATCTTGTGACTGCGGGTGGTATTACCTTGTCATACCCGGATAATGTGGAAACTCCGGGGATTGGGGGAACTCCAATACCTTATCAGGTGAGTAGGCCGGCCAATAATGATATCGCTAATGTCGATGGTTGGGAGGTCTCTGGTTCATATCTAATCGGTGATACTGGTTTCGGGATTTCTGCGAATATGACTATTGTGGATTCTGACGCTGAATTTGATGTGACAAACTTCGAAACAACCTTTGCTTTGGCGGGGGTTGGTGATTCTTGGAACGTTATCGGCTTTTATGAGAAGGGTCCGATACAGGCGCGAGTAGCGTACAATTATCGCGATTCGTTCTTTGAAAAATTTGGTCACAATGACATGAATAATCCTGAACCTACCATCTTCGATGAGTATGGGCAGCTTGACGTTTCTGCGAGTTATGATTATTCCGATGAAATGACAATATTTTTCGAGGGGGTAAATGTCACGAGTGAGGACTTAAGGGCTCGGGGCAGGTATGCAAACCAAATGGTGAATATCGCGACTGGAAGTGCGAGATATGCGNTAGGGATTCGAGCTAAATTCTGACTTCTTAGCTTGAAGTAAGTNNGGAGAGGGGCCGTCGTGNAAACGACGGCCCTCTTNACTAGTATGATNTTAACCANTGTGATTTATGANACGTTTTATAATTAATATTGAGTTACCATATATTNACTNAGAAACTTGAGTTTTTTGGAGGAGTTCACTGAAAAATGACGATGAGCACATCAGCTAACGAAGGCAAAATTAGCTCTATCATGATCGTTGGGGGGGGGTCAGCAGGCTGGCTCACAGCCGGGATCTTGGCAGCCCGTTACGGTCAGACGATGACCATAACCCTTGTTGAATCCCCAGATGTAAAGATAATTGGAGTGGGTGAGGGAACATGGCCGACCATGAAAGGCACATTAAAAGAGATGGGTATCTCGGAAACCGATTTTTTTCGTGAGTGCGACGCCTCTTTCAAGCATGGCGCTAAATTCGCTAAATGGGTTAGCGGCGATGAGGCGGACTACTACTATCACCCCCTCATGTTACCTCAAGATTTTACAAAACTTAATCTCGCGCCATACTGGCTTAAGAACAATGGCGATCGCTCCTTTTCAGAGAGCGTTTGTTTTCAGGAAGCTCTTTGCGAGCGAGCTCTTGCGCCAAAGACTGTCACNATGCCTGAGTATAATTCTGCAGCGAATTATGCGTACCACCTAAATGCAGGTAAATTTACTAAATTTTTAACCGGCCACTGCACGGGGAAGCTTAACGTAAAGCACAAGTTAGCAACGATATCCGAGGTCCTGACGTCAGAGGATGGAGATATCCGGTGCGTCAAGACGACAGATGGGCAAGAACTTGTAGCAGACCTATTCGTCGACTGCACCGGCATGGCATCATTACTGCTGGGTAAAACATTAGGGGTCGAGTTCATCGACAAAAATGACTCGCTTTTTATCGACAGGGCACTTGCCGCCCAGAAACCCTACGAATCTGAAGAAGAGCCGATCTTGCCTTACACTGTTTCAACGGCTCAAAAGGCAGGATGGATTTGGGATATCGGGCTGACAAGCCGTCGGGGGATAGGACATGTTTACTCAAGTAAGCACACTAGTGAGGCAGAGGCTGAAAAAGCTCTGTCTGACTATATCGGTCCACTCTTTAAGGATCTTAGTATCAAGAAAATATCCATCCGCTCAGGTCATCGAGAAATATTCTGGAAGCAAAACTGTGTGGCGATTGGACTGTCCGCAGGATTCTTGGAGCCCCTAGAGGCATCTGCGTTGATGCTAATAGAAATATCGGCAAAGTTTGTCAGGGACCAGCTTCCAGAGACCCGAAATACGATGCCGATAATCGCTCGACGGTTCAATAAAACTATGACATACCACTGGGAGCGCATTATTGACTTCTTAAAGTTACATTACGTTTTGTCAAAGCGTGATGACTCAGATTTCTGGATTGATAATCGTTGTCCCAGTACCGTCCCTGATTCGCTAGCAGAACTGCTTGAGCTGTGGAGGTATCATACCCCATATCGCCAGGATTTTTCGCATAAGGAGGAGGTATTCCCAGCGGCTAGTTATCAGTATGTGCTCTATGGTATGGGGTTTCAAACGGAGGTGAGTAACCGACACGTCGAATCCACTGATGATGCCTACAGAGCGGCAGTTGCGGAAAATGAGCGCATGGTCTCTAAGGCCGTCGAGCTCCTTCCAGATAATCGGCAACTTTTACAAAAGATTAATCGATTTGGTATGAGTGCGTTTTGAAGTCTGAGAGGATTAAGCGACTTAGTAAGACGGAGCACAGAGATGTACACATTAATGTTGATTATTTAAAGCAACCTGAAGCGGCTACTCATGTAGTGCCAGTGCTCGTTTCGGAGTTGCTTTCTGTGACAGCAAACTATCCTACGTTTTTGATAAAAGATTCCGAAACTGGAGAATTTTTACTGGCGGCTCTTTTGGGGTTTGCTGAGAATGAGAACCTATTCATTTCTTGTGATGGTAATTGGAGTTCTACCCATGTTCCTCTCACTATTGCTCGAAAACCATTCCACTTAAGTGAGGATCGCACAGACGTCTTTATTGATATGGGAAATCCATGGGTAAGCTTCGAAAGTGGTGAACGTCTGTTTTCGGACAATGGTGAGTTCACGCCCTTTATGGATAAAATGCTCGGTATGTTGGAAAGGATCGCCTCGGGAGTCGACGAAACGAAGTCTTTTGTCAAAACACTCCTTGATTATGGATTGGTCAAACCGGTAAGNCTCGACTTAACTTTTGAGGATCTTAAGCCTCGCAACTTGCAGGGGCTGTACAATATCGACCATGCTAAATTAAGGTCTTTGNCTCAAGGAGACTTATCGGAGTTACATCGTTTGGGTANCCTNGAGGGCGCTTTTATGATGTCACACTCCTTGGAAAAAATGAAATCACTTGTGTTTTTGAAGGATACGTTTAATAGAAAGCTTGCTGAAGTTTCCCGCTAGATTGATCCAAAGTTACTCAAAATCTTTTTTCCGCTATAAACCTTTTATGTCATTGAAGCTCGGTGTTATTTTTCTGTGTGGCGGTTTTTTCTCACCCTAAGTAGATAGCATTGCTTGGACGCACTTGCCTACTGTATGTCTTTTAATTTATAGTCAAGTGCAAATGTAAGTGTAAATAACCTTGAGACCGAGGCATATGGGCGATAGCAATGCGAAAAACCCTACGATCGAGCTTAAACTTCCCATTATAGAAAATATGGAATTGGTGGCGACGCAGACTGCCGATGTTGTTTCCCGTCATATGCAGTTGAGTGAAGAAAAGAGCGGGGAGATTACTATGGCCCTGATTGAGGCATGTATTAATGCCTTTGAGCACTCTAGCGCTGAGGACGAGATCTACATACATTTCATCATCTGTGATGACAATCTCACTATAAAGGTGATTGATAAGGGTGCCGGCTTCGACAGTGATAGTGTTGCGACTCCTTCCATCGAACAGAAGCTCGCTTCCGACGAGAGGAAACGCGGTTGGGGAATTATGTTGATAAAGGAGCTAATGGATTCAGTGAGTTTTGAGTCTGATCATACAGGCACTACAGTGACTATGGTAAAAAAACGAGATGAAAATGAATAGCATCACAAATATTGAAAAGAAGACCGATGTGGTTGTGATTTCAACCGAGGGTTACCTAAACAAGGATCTGGGTGAATCAATNCTCGGTATTGCTAAGGAGCATATCGGGGAGGGATTTATTAAGTTTCTGATTAATTTAAAAGATTCCAATATTGTAAACAGCATTGGTGCGTCAATAATGATCGAATTNATAGAAGAGTTGCAAGATAAAGAGGGAGAACTAGCGTTTTGTGCACTCGCACCGATTGTCGAAAAAACTTTTACCATTATGGGTTTGACAAAATACTGCTCNACCTATGAATCTCAAGAAGCCGCATTAAACGCGATGGCCTAACTTCTGCATGGTTGATAAAACCATAAAGGTAGCAAATTTTGAACACATTAGTGGCCTAAGTAACAAGCTAGCTCATTTAAAGTATTCATTAGATTTAAGGTTTGTTGCGCTTACCTTTGTACGAATGAGAACCTTTGTTAGGCAGTTGGGAGGAGGCACTTTTGTATCCAGCGAGGCGTCGACGTTAGATCATTGTTGTAATACGAGTAGCAGCACTGTTGGAGTCGAGAATAAGATCTTTACTTTAGTTGAGCCTTCCTCAGAAATAGTTTCATACAAGATTTATTCAATTTTTGTAGATAACTTATTAATCGGTGCTTTGGTCATCGACGCGGATTCCGATTTACCCCTCCAATTAAGCAACTTTATTTCACATATTCAGTACCTTCTGATGAAGTCCCGTTATGAGTTTCAGTTGAAGCGTANGGAGATTGATCTAAAGTACAAATTATTAGAAGTCGAATCACTCATCGATATAGTGGAAACACTGAACCAAGCAAGTNAGCTCAACAGAGAGGTCTATGATGAGGTGCTATTCTCAATTACTTCAGTTCTGAATGCGTCTAAAGGTATGATCCTGTTAAAAGATAGCGATGTAGGCGTGTTTTCTNTAGTTTCCAGTTTCAATATTGAGGATAGAGATGTATCAAAGCGGGTAATCACTGACAAGAGAGGAACTCTAAAACAGCTACGGGAAAANGGCGTTGGTATGATCTTAACAGATTTCGATAAAGCGNCNTTTATACCACCCGTTGTTAAAAATGCTTTGATATGTCCACTAAGTGATCATTATGGTCTTGNAGGTTGCGTGATTCTTTTGGACAAGGAAAGCCGGTATGGGTATGTTAATTTTACGACACGAGATCTGCGATTATGTGAGAGTCTAAGCGGAAAGATCAGCCTCGTGCACAATAACTTTAGNCTTATTTCCTCTCTCGANAGCACGAATAAACTGGTGGAAAGTATTATGTCTTCTGTCACCACAAGCATCATCAAAGTAAATAAGTTTGGTGANATTGAATATATAAATCAGTCGACAGAAAGACTTTTTGGATTTAATCAATCAGAAATAAAAGACCAACATATTGCTGTGGTTTTTGAAAATAATACAAACCTGATTGAGATATGCGGTCAGGTGGAAAAACATCCTCAAAAACTCTTCTTAGAAGATATTTCAATCTCGGACGCGCTCGGTCGATTACATCAAGTGAATTTAACTGTAGTCCCAGTGATTAATGAAACTGAGGACCTTGACGGTTTTGTTTTTTCTATTGAGGACTTATCAGATTTAAATAAAATTAAATCTACCTTTAAAAAATATGTCTCGGAAAATATTGTAGATGAGGTCTTAAGAAACGATACTTCGTTAGAACTTGGTGGAGCGCAGCAAAAAGTGTGTGTCCTATTCTGTGACATACGTGGGTTCACGGCAATGTCTGAGCGAATGGCGCCCAATCAGGTGGTATATCTTCTAAATCATTATTTCGAGTCAATGATTGATGTTGTCTTTCGGTATGGCGGGACCTTAGATAAGATTATCGGTGATGAACTGATGGTGTTATATGGAGTGCCAAAGGCCTNNAAAGATGATATCGATAATGCGATAAATACCGCTTTTGGTATGTTTGATGCCTTAAAAGAATTTAATAAGAAATTTAGCTCTGAGGGTTATCCAAGACTAGAGGTTGGCATCGGCATAAATTATGGCGCGGTAGTATGCGGAAATATCGGCTCGAAGCGGCAGATGAACTTCACAGTGATTGGAGATGAGGTAAATTTAGCCTCGCGTCTTTGCTCTAATGCGTCCCCGGGCGAATTATTGATTTCAAAATCTGTCTTTGNGAGAACACGTATGCAGTCTCATTTTAGAGCTCGAAGCGCGCTCAAGGTAAAGGGTAAGAAAAAGGAGGTTGAAGTTTGGATGTCCGCGATATAATCTTTAGCATCATNCTGANGCANTTTTTTTAATTACTAACACCGTAATATCGTCAGGGTTGGGTAATCCATCTGACCATTGGTCTGCAAGCCGCACAAGGGCATTCTTGATCTTNTCGGCTNTGTTTTTGGCGTTTTCAAGTATACANCTACCAATCCTTTCATATTCTAAAAGTTCTCCATACTTGTTGGGCAATTCTGCTAATCCGTCGGATATCATTACGAGCACGTCTTCATCATTGAAAGCTACGTCAAAGCTCTCATAATTTTCACTCTCTAANCCTCCCAATGGTAGGTTTGGGACNAGCATTTCCTCGACCTTTCCGGTGTNTGATCTGAAGAGATATAGTGGCGGCATAGCTGCGGANCTNATAGTTAATTTTTCAGACGTTATCTTGGTGATTGTCAAGCTCATTCGGACCCGCCCGAAATTCACCTGCTTTACAATTTTATTAAGTTTTTTAAGTATTTCACTNGGATTAGTAAAAGGTATTCCTAGTAGACCAGCTTTGGTCACAGACACCATTATTCCNGAGATTACCCCATGTCCAGTGGCGTCTCCACAAACAGCGTATAGCCCGNNCCTTGTTTCATAAAAATCATAATAATCTCCTCCAACCTCGGTGGCGGGCCGCAAAAAAGTACTGATATCGAGTTCCTGATTAGAGGGATTTTCTTGTGGAAGAAGGCTTTCCTGTAGTCGTCTTGCCTCATCAAGTTCTGCCTCATGTCGACTCGATTCTGCTACCCTCAACTGATACTGCTCTCGGCGCTTTACTGTTATAACTAAAGCACCCGCAATTAGTACCATATAAAAAAATATCATCTCGTAACGCATCCACTCTGGAGGCCGGCGAATGAGTTTGATATCGATGGTGTTGGAGGTTTTTTGTCCATTTTCGTCGATACCAAATATGCTCACACTCGATTGGTAGAAGGGAATTCCAGATATTTGGATGGTATTAGCGCGACCATTGNGTATTGATTCATCTGAATTGCCGAAANTATAAAAGTAACGCACCAGGTGTGATTTATGNGATCTATCAACAAATGCGTCAAGCATTAAAGACGTAGTTTTGTAGTCAAATGTAAGTNTTCCGTCATCAGGAATAGTAAAGTTTANTCTATTATTTGNATCATCTTGTCCTTGAATTCTAGTGATATGAATGCGCGATCGAGCGTTTTTTTTGATAACTTGATGTGGANTAAAACTTTGGGATNCATCGCGACCAGTCAAAAAAATTCGGTCTTTAAACTGGTGAATAAAGCTCTTGTGCGGAATCANAATGTTGAGGCCGTCCGACGGGGTTAGTATTGTTTTTATAGTTTGCNTTGTGAGTATGTTTAATCCGTCACTACTCTGAATCCAGAGTGTTCCANTTGAATCCATCATTAAATCCAAGATATTGTTTGATAGAAGTCCATCATCGGTGTCATATTTAGTGAAAGAGCCCTCNTTTAATGAATAAGAAAAAAGTCCCTGACCTCGAGAGCCAATAAAAATTCTTTCCATTGAATCGAAAGAGGAAATCAGGATCCTTCTGGGAGAGCCAGATGNCAGGGTACTTTGATTTCCTGCCTTGTATGAAAAATCGTGAACAAGCTCATTCAAATTGNGATTGTGCACGGTTAGACCCAAGTCTGGACTCGAAATCCAGNATGTTTCACCCACTTTAGCAATATCAAAAAAAACTCGNGGAATTTTATTGTTTAGCAGAGAGTTATATTCGAAGTATTCTCTACTCTCCATTACTTGATCTTTAAAATTTGGTGTAATTTCATCTGGGTATGTGAATTTAAGAATACCATTCCCAGTTGATGCATAAATCGAATCATCTACTGATTTTAGATTGTCTATGTGTGTAATTTTCGAGTCGAAAATCCCAATTTCTTTGAGTAGGAAAATATTCTCGGTGATAGAAAATATGCTTAATAAGCCATCATTAATAATTGTAATAAGAGTGTCGGACGAGACAATTGAAGCATTTGAGTTGAGGAAAATATCATTTGATATATTTACCGAGGTCCCTTTAGGAAGCGAACTCTTTGTAATATTAATCTTGTCTTCATATATTGCCACCTTGGCCCCATCCTCCCCTGCCTTGAAGTATAGGATATCTTTTTCGAATTCTTGCCGAACTAACGGTTCCTCGGTGCGCAAACGGTATAGATTATCCCTAGTGGCTATTAGATATCCAAACGGTATTTCGATGACATTGATTATCACGTTCGGACTCGATACAACTTTAAAGGGATTCATTTTTTCATCAATTTCGAAGAGATCATGACCACTTTTGACTAGAGACTTTGATCCATTGGAAATAAAAGTTGGTTCTAAGAGAGTTCTGGCTAACTGCTCAAGTCTCTTATCGACCATGGGTATAACTTGATCAGTGGAGGGATTAATAATCAAAAACTTAGATTGTCCGTCAATAACCGCGAAAAACAAGTTACCTTGTACTTTGGAAAGTGATTTTATATTTCGGTCGGCGAAAAAGGTTTTCTTGGTAAAGGTTTGTTTGGTGGTATCGAAAATATTGACTCCTCTGTCAGTCGCGATTAAGAGGACTTGCTCATCAATCCTGGATATGGACTTAATATTTTTTGATAACAACGCTCCACGGTCAGCTCTGTCAAGAAGCCTCTGGATGGTCCTATTTTTTCGATTATAAATATTTAAACCATTATCTGTTGCGATATAAACAAACTGTTTGTCATCAAAATCGAAATCATTTTGTTGTGCTCCATAAAATCTCGATGATGACAGTGTTAAGGGATTTAGTGGATCTGGTTTGAGTTGTCTCACGAGACTACCATGTCTATCAAGTATATATATACCTGATCTCCGGGTCGGCACCCAGTATGTTTGATCAACGGTATCAATAATTACTGTGACGGGCTCCGAATCCAGGTGTATCTGTTTGAAATGAAACTGTTTATCTTGAAAAATACTCAAGCCTGACTCTGAAAGAGCGATGACATCCCCATTGAGACCAATGAAAAGACCTGTTATGTTTGAGTCTATTGGAGAGTTTTGATCGGTAATTTTTGATTTAAATTGATAAGTTAAGCTATCTGCTTTTGCCGTCAAACCTTGCTCCGTAGCAATCCATAGCACCCCATTATTATCGTATATTGAGGCGTTTATCCCCCGAACATCAACGTCCAATGAATGCATTGTGGAGGCCTCTAGCGCTGACCAAGACAAAAGTAGAAAAAAAAGTAGTATTGAGCATCTTAATTTCCGTTGCCTTTCAGAATGTGAAATTCTTTTATTTACCACGATGCCAATTGCTCAACAGCAAGATTTCTCACAAACGCTGTTTCCCAACTTGGAACATAAAAGTTTTCAATGGACTCAAGCATTGTTCTTGACTCTGAGAGGTCCCCCACAGACTTCTTAGCCAGCGCATAAAAATATTTGTGGTAAGCATCAGCCGAAATTTCTGAAGGTGTGAGCTTTTCATAGGATTGTATGGCACCTTGCGCATCACCCTCCATCAGGCGTAGCTGGCCATTTAATTTATGATAGTCGACCATTGCTTTTGGATTTTTTTCTAGAAAGCTGGTAGCCATTAGTCGGTAATTTTCGAGGATGTCTCGAGCAGACGCGAAATCAGAGAACACGATCGCAGACGAAGCACGATTGTTATAAATTTCCCTAAACGTCCAGTACTCTGCACTGGTCATCTTGGAGTCAATATCGCTTTTGTTAGTTTTTTTGGTGTCAGCATCCTTAGATAGAAAAGTTTCGGTGGATCCTGAGAAAGCCTGCTTGATGTATTGTTCTAACTTTTCTAAAGAAACTTTACTGCTTTCTCGATCGAGACTGTGGCTAACTGCTTTTAATTTGAGCTTCTCCAGATCAGACATCATGTAACTTAGACTTTCCGAGCGAAAATTATTAAGAGTATTTTGCGCTTCAGATATCGCGATTACTGCTCGATCATATTTCCGTTCAAAGATGTATGTTAATGCATTCTGGTATAAGCATTCATGCAGAAGAAGTGCATTTGATGTTTTTTCTGAGGGTAATCCTATCAAGATATCGATTGCGCTTTTGTAGGACTCTCGAGCTGATTCATAATCACCAGTGAACGTGTGTACGGTACCTAGCATGCGGACTATGTTGGCATAGAGTTCGCTATCTTTTTCTTCTATGAGTATTAAGCTTTTTTTAAAAATTTTTGCGGCACCCTCTACATCGCCTCTTGCGAGGTAGAGATTTCCTAACCATCTTTTTGGCAATGGACTAGCTGGAACAATGTTTTGAGCTTTCTCGAGTAACTGCTCAGCAACTTTTAAATCGCGTTTTTCTTCAGGTAATTTGACTTCACTAACTTTCACTTGTCGATCCGTTTCGAAGTGTAATTTTGCTAACTCAAGATAGGAAAAAAAAGATTCCGGGTGAAGCTCTAAAGCCTCTTTAAGTCGAGACTGAATTCCTTCGACATCTCTTAGACCTTTTCTCAAATTTGCAGAAATTAATCTCAGCTGGAAGTAATCTGGATGATCTTCAATAAGCTGATCAATAATCCTATTGGCTGATACAATTCCATTTGTGAACATGTCTGAATACAGCTCTAGCACTCTCCTTTCTATGCTCGATAGTGTGTCTCGCCTTTCATATGCAAATTGATAGTTTTTAAATGATTGTGGTAATCGGTTAAACCGTGCCCAAACAAATCCTGGATCCAATTCATCTATTCTAGTAATTAATCCAGTGTTGAGGTATTCCATACCGTGCTCTCTATTTTTAAGAACTTGATTAAGAAGCGCCTCTGCTTCTGCCGATGAGGTCGTAAGGGGAATCATTTTTACTTCTGTCGGTTTTTCAGAACACCCCGTTAGGCAAATGAGAGTTATCGAGAGAATACTGAACACTTTTTGCATTTTTTCCCCTCCAGAATAGATTTTATTCACATATGATATGTTAACTATTTAGAAACTGCATTTTTATTTTGAATAAAAAAGTCTGGTAAAAATCCAACTTCCACTCGGTCGATGGCTTGGATATCGCAGTTATCGATATGGTTTTGGATGACTATGAAAATGTGTTGCTCATTAGTGTAATAGCGGTGTGAGTAAAGGTAAGAATTTTGGGCTCAACGTGATATTTGTAAATTAAAGAGTCTGGTGGCTATTTCTGATAAAAATTATATTTCGTGTTTATACTCAATTCATGTGTTGCATGGGCGAAAAGTTATATCATGTGTGAGCGAATGGCTTTGATATCCATTTTTACAACTAGTAATGTTTTGAAAATATCAGAGAGCGCATGGCGTTATCAGACGTCGTATTATAGACTGTCTTACATATTTTGGAAGTTCATTACATATTATATATTAAGTAGATATACTCATTAATTAATTCGTAATGTGAGGTAAGTATGTAGGGTCGAAGTGTTGAATATCCTTTGTTAGAAGGCACTAAAGATATTAATACGCCTTTAATAAAGATCTTTACTTTTCGATGACTCACCTCAATCGATAGATTTAAATAAAAGGATTAAGCAGGGATAAATAAAATGGCACTACCCAAAATTCTTTATGAGCACCTTAAGCTACCGGTCGTGGCAGCGCCATTATTTATTATTTCGAACCCAGATCTAGTGATTGCTCAGTGCAAGGCTGGGGTTGTCGGCTCCTTCCCTGCGCTCAATGCTCGACCTGTCGAGGAACTGGATCGATGGCTTGAAAAAATCACGAACGAACTGGCGGAGTATGACGATCAAAATCCTGAATTTCCTTCTGCGCCATTTGCGGTAAATCAGATCGTTCACTCTTCTAACGATAGGCTTCAGCATGATGTCGAAATGTGTGTTAAATGGCGTGTGCCGATTGTGATTACTTCGCTGGGTGCAAAGGAGTTCGTAAATGAGGCGGTTCACTCTTATGGAGGTATTGTGCTTCACGACATTATTAACAACCGGTTTGCAAAAAAAGCGGTTGCAAAGGGCGCGGATGGGCTAATTGCGGTGGCTGCTGGGGCGGGTGGACATGCCGGTTCACTGTCGCCTTTTGCGCTGGTCCAAGAGATACGGGAGTGGTTTGACGGTCCCTTGTTACTGTCGGGTTCGATTGCCAATGGTGACGCAGTTTTAGCGACAGAGGCAATGGGGGCAGATCTATCCTACATTGGCTCAGCGTTTATCGCGACAGACGAAGCTAACGCCGTCCATGCTTATAAACAGGCGGTTGTTGATTACAATGCAGACGATATTATCCTAAGTAATCTGTTCACCGGAATTCATGGCAATTATCTGCGACCTTCCATTGAAGCCGCTGGATTGGATCCTAAAAACTTACCAGAAAGTGACCCGTCACAAATGAGTTTTGGTTCGGGCGAGGATTCGGTACCGAAGGCTTGGAAAGATATCTGGGGTTGCGGGCAAGGGATTGGGGCAGTCAAGTCTATTCTTACCACTCAAAACTTAGTGGACAGATTGGAGAGTGAGTATAAGTCGGCGAAACTGAGAATTTTGTAAGAATGATCCACTCAGTGACCACTTGAGACTTATGGACAGGACTGCATCCTTTTCCTGTTGTCGACGTTACAGATATGCTTTGTGGAGAGCTTGGGATAAAGAATTACCCTCGATTTTAGTTTTTGGTCTCAATCCGTCCACAGCTGATGAGCGAGTGGACGATGCAACTACCAGAAAATGTATTGGATACGCCAAAAGTTGGGGTTTTGGGGAGCTATGTATGGTTAATTTATTTGCTGCGGTAGCCAAGCGTCCTATCGAGTTGAGGGACATGGACGAGCCAGTTGGCCCGCAAAATGATGTTTGGCTAAAGCGAGTTACCCTGAAGCACGAGGTAACATTAGCTGCCTGGGGTAACGGTGGCGAGTACCTTGATCGAGCCGCCGAAGTCTTACGATTTATCAAGCCGTTATATTGCCTTGGTAAAACCGTCTGTGGGAATCCAATCCATCCTCTCTACCAACCATCGAGCCTAAATCTCGTGGCTTTATAAGTTAATTCTATGTAAACAGATATCAACAGATTATGCTCACGGCACGATTGCCATAATTGCCTAAAAACATTAAATGGTGTTTTACTCTCATTTGTACCATAGAATATCTAAAAGAAACGTCGTAAACTCAACGCGCTCAATTACTTTATTGTGTTTCTTAATGGACGATAGTGAGGAGAATATGTGATGTATCGATTTTGGTTGCTATCACTGACGTTAGTGTGGTTTTGTGGATATATAAATGCGGTTGAGCTCAAGTGCACCACAGAGCGATCATTCGATGCTGAGGACTATGGTGTCACCGGTGATCCGTCGATCGACGAAAAACAGTCGTTCAACCTCACTATCGATATGGAGTTCGCAAAGGCGGGCATGCAAGAACGAGATTACCGCGATGTCGTGCTCTCGCCGACGGTAATTATGATGGAGCATATTGAGGGGCCCGGGAGCGATGGAAAGATATATAAGAACACTACTCACGTCCAGAGAGACACGTTGGCAGTAGAGACTGAATTGTTTATGGATAATAGACCGTATAAAAAATGGGAAGGAGATTGCCAGCTAGTGAAAAGTGATTGACCCTCTGGTTCTTTAGTGCCAGCGCCTTCCTACTAGAGGCGCCTTTTCATTGATCGTAAAGATGTTAAACTAATGGTTAGCTATAGTGTATTAAGCTGCTTTGTTTTCAGTTCTTATCCCCAGGAAAAAGGGTAGACCCACAAAAGGAACAGCTCAATGTCCGAAATTAATAAGGTTAAAGTTTTTCGGGTGCAGGGTACTGGCCCCACGCCTGTGACCGTCAAGATTTCACGGATTGGAAAAGCTTTGAGGATCAAATGTGATTGCCCCGCTGGCGCATATATGGATCCATGTGAGCATTGGAAATCGTTGTTTACAGGTGAAGATCAGAATTATTTAGACATTACAGATGATGAAATCCGAGAAATTCAAGACTGGCTTGATGATAGCGATCTTGATGAGGCGTTACAAAATCTCCTGTATTTCGAGGGCCATGAAAAGAATATGCATGAAAACTTAGCCCGTCAAAAAAGGGCTCTGAGAGGGCGTGTGATAGATATTTTGATTTCGGATCCACAGCTTTGAAGAGGAAACTAGTCCTATGGTCTTATAAGCTCAATACCATCATTTAGCCTCTAGCGGGATGTTGCACTTCTAGATGCCAGGCACAGCATAGGCTTGTAGTTATAAAAAAAAACGGTCAAAAAACCGCAAATATTTAGAATATCTTTTTAATTATTGTTTAGGAAGGTAATCATAGCTTAAAAAAAGGAGTAATTAATGGTGCCCTCAGAACAGCTGTCTGTAGAAAAATCAGGCGACGTGGGAACGATATGGCTTGATCGCCCAGAAAAGTACAATGCGCTTTCCATTGAGCTCTGGAGCAATATCCCAAAAGCCTTGGACGCACTCTCTATGGACGGCAACACAAAGGCGATTATAATCGCGGGGAGGGGTAAGCATTTTTGCGTGGGTATCGATCTTTTCGATGGCTTGATACCGAGCAAGTCCTCAGAAAAGGCGCCGTCCGAGGCGATTTCAAATCTACATCAACTTGAGGGCGCCAGTCGTTTTCAGCGGGCGATTTCATCGATCGCCGAGTGCCCGTTACCGGTGATTGCTGTTGTTCATGGACACTGTCTGGGAGCAGGTATAGATTTGATAAGTGCATGTGATATTAGACTTTGTAGCTCAGATGCAAATTTCAGTGTGCGAGAGACTAGAATTGGCTTAGTGGCTGATGTAGGAACGCTCCAACGTCTCCCTAATATTTTAAATGCGGGTCATGTCGCGGAACTGGCATATACGGGAAAGGATATTGGTTCAAAACGAGCGGAAAAGATTGGACTTGTAAATGATATTTATGGTTCTTTTGAGGACGCATACAAGGGTGCTATGGCGATTGCCACTGATATTGCATCAAATTCTACTTTAGCGGTGAGGGGAACTAAGTTTATTCTTCAGCAAAGTGAAGATCTGACCACAGAGCAAAGCCTATTGCTTAATGGGATGTACACGTTAATGACAAGCATGAAGTCAAATGACTTGAAAGAGTCTATGTCTGCATTTTTGTCAAAGCGGCCTGCAGAATACACCGGCACCTAGAAGTCTCAGGCTATTCTGGAAAATTATACATGTTAAGAATAATTACATGATTAGGTCACGAGTCCAGTTAAGGATAATTGGGAACTTCTCTCCTAGCTTCGACATCCAGAATATTCCCCAATACTCAAGCTTTTGTAGGTAAGACATCTCTAATTTGTCGGGCAGTTCCTGCTGCTTTTTATTGAGAAACTTATGAATATTTTCGACATCCGGTGCGGTTAACGTTTCATGATACCCTAACATTCCATGCTCTGATTTGGAGCCTCCAAGAACAATAGCCATAAA
>NZEU01000043.1 GCA_002689135.1 Porticoccaceae bacterium | reverse complement strand
AGCTACGGTTCACGAGAGCAGGGAGAGTACGCAAAAGAATTCTACACTTCCGTCAAAACATCATACACTTTGGCTTAAAAGCGCTACCCTTCTCTCGATATTAAAGCACGGGTGCCCAGTTTTAGCGACTAACCTCAATACAACACAAACCTGATTTTGACGTTTGTGGACGCTTATTTTAAAAGGTGACAACACTGCGTAAGGTCTCACCCGCTTGCATAGCCTCGTAAGCTTCGTTAATTTGTTCGATTGGATAACTTCGTGAAAGAAGCTTGTCGAGTTCTAATTTCCCAGCCTTGTACAGGTCAATCATTCGGGGAATGTCATTTCGGGGGACCGCAGATCCATAGAGTGACCCGGTCAGGACACGTTCTTCAAAAGCAAATGGGAGGGCAGTAAGTGTGATCGTAGCGCTGTTTGCGGGAATGCCCACAATGATTGCAGTGCCGCGTTTTGCCAATGAATTATAAGCTTGCTGAATTGTAATAGGTAATCCGACAGCCTCAAACGCGAAGTCAACACCCCTCCCCTCGGTGAGATTGCGTATTGATTCCACTGGATCTTCTCTAGATCCATTGATTGTATCCGTAGCACCGAATTCTCGCACTTGCTCAAGTCGCACATCGTGACGATCTATTGCGATGATTCGTTTTGCTCCTGATAATACCGCACCCTGAACAATATTTACCCCCACACCACCAACTCCAAAAACTGCCACAGTACGTCCTGGTTTTAGGTTGGTAGTGTTTATGACCGATCCCACACCTGTGATAACCGAGCAACCCAGTAATGCAGCTAGTTCAAAGGGAAGATCTTTTGGGATCTTTAAGACAGAGCCCTCAGGTAAAACGGTATAATTTGAAAATGCGGACACGCCCGCAAAATGAAGGATTTCTTGACCCTTATAACTGAAACGGCTGGTACCATCTTGAAGTCTTCCTGAGGCACGTATTTCCGTTCCGACGGGACATAAAGCTGGCCTACTCTCACTACAATATTCGCAAATTCCACATGATAGTCGCCAGAGAGGTATAACATGATCACCTGGTTCCACCGAATTGACGCCATCACCAACGTCGATGACAACACCGGCTCCCTCATGGCCCAGAATGCCGGGAATTGGTGCTTTTAGGTGGCCGGTCATTACACTTAAATCTGTATGACATATTCCAGCTGCCTTCATTTCAATCCTCACTTCACCTGCACAAGGGTCTGCAACATCCACTTCGCAGACATTTAGTCTTTTTCCGGGTTCAAAAAGTATCGCGGCTCTAGATTTCATTTTTTCCTACTGGCGATTTTCCACTTTTCATGATCGAGGGTTTGAATTTCCAACATATCTGATTGTCTATGTTAAAAAGTCATGCATCAAGAGTTAGAGGAAGAATTGTATAAAACGCCCCCCATTTTCGATTATACTGGCACACATTCGGTGTTTTTTCGCTGAGACACGCCAAGAGCGCTGTTGTAGTGTTTTAGTCTCAGCTATATTAAGTAACCAGAAACTATATTGATTAAACAGAATAAATATAACTTTATTGAGAGGAGTTGGCAGTATGCTAAAAGGAGATAAGTTTTACATTAATGGACAATGGGTAGTTCCATCTACCACCGATATTTGCGAAGTCATCAATCCCTCCACAGAGCAAACCATCGGACATATCGTAATGGGAGGGCCTGCGGATGTCGATGCTGCTGTGGCAGCAGCTAAAAATGCCTTTGAATCATTTTCTAAAACTTCTGTACAAGAACGTTTAGATCTCCTTACTAAAATCATAGATGTGTACAAAAGTAGGATGGATTTAATTGCTAAAACTGTTTCGCAAGAAATGGGAGCACCCATGGGTCTTGCCAATGCAGCGCAGGCTCCAGCTGGACTTGGACATCTTATTTTTGCTAAGAAAGCGCTCGAGAAATTTTCTTTTTCTGAGGACGTTGGTACCTCTCGAGTGGTTCGGGAGCCAATTGGAGTTTGCGGCTTAATTACTCCTTGGAACTGGCCGGTGAATCAAATTACGGCGAAGGTAGGGCCAGCAATTGCAGCGGGCTGTACTATGGTGTTAAAGCCCTCCGAGATCGCGCCCTTCAATGCATTGATTTTTGCAAAAATTATGGATGAGGCTGGAGTGCCTCCGGGTGTTTTTAATCTTATTAATGGCGATGGTCCCTCAGTCGGAGTTGCGATGTCATCGCACCCAGATATAGAGATGATGTCATTTACCGGGTCTACCAGAGCAGGAATATCTGTGGCGCAAGAGGCAGCGACAACTATCAAGAGAGTTTGTCAGGAGCTTGGTGGAAAGTCGGCTAATATTATTTTAGATGATTCTGAATTCGAAAAAGCGGTGGCGCGAGATGCTTTTGGAATGTGTCTGAATACCGGTCAGAGTTGTAATGCGCCAACAAGAATGCTTGTGCCAGCAAGCCGAATGGAGGAGGCTTCTGAGATCGCCAAGAAGTCTATGGAAGCGATCGTTGTCGGCAACCCTTCCGAAGAAGCCACCCAGCTTGGTCCACTCGTTTCCGAACTTCAATTTAATAAAGTGCAGGCGCTGATTCAGAAAGGTATCGATGAGGGTGCGAAGTTAGTGATGGGAGGAGTGGGCCGACCAAATGGTATTGATTCTGGATACTTTGTACGACCCACAATATTTGCAGACGTAGATAATGATATGACTATCGCGAGAGAGGAAATTTTTGGCCCAGTATTGTCACTGATTCCCTATGCAGATGAGGATGACGCAGTAGCGATTGCTAATGATACTATTTATGGACTTTCCGCTTATGTCAGCGGGGGTAACCATGAGAGAGCTTGTGCCGTGGGAGCTCGATTGAGAGCTGGAAATGTTCACATCAATGGAGCGGGTCTCGATATAAATGCTCCATTTGGGGGTTATAAACAGTCTGGTAATGGCAGAGAATTTAGTACGTGGGGTTTGGAGGAGTTCCTCGAGACAAAATCTATGCTAGGATTTGAGCCGCCCAAGGTAGACGCAGATGAAGGTAGCGGGTTTATTGACTTTTGATAACTAGCTTTAGTCACTTTGATATTTAAAATTACTATATTAATGTCGGGCGTTCATCGAAATTGAGCTGCCCGACATTAGCTAAAGAAGCTTAAAAGTGTTGTTATCAAAAATTTTATGATCCCAAAAACGTTGGCGCCTTCTTTTCGATGAAAGCTTTCACTGCATTACGATGGTCTTGCGTGGAAGCACAGTGAATGTGGTGTGTTACCTCAAGATCCATGCAGTNATCCACATCGCTGTGAGCGAGGGCGCGAGACAGATTTTCTTTCATATAACGATATGCGACGCTAGGACCTCCCGCTAATCGACTGGCTATTTCCTGCGTTTTGGTATTAAGGTTGCCCGGTTCTACCACCCAATTAGTTAGACCCAACTGTAATGCCTGCTCAGCATTTATCCTATCAGAGAGGTAGTACAATTCTCGAGCTTTCGCAGCCCCTATTAGTTGGGACATGAATAGAGTGCCTCCGTAATCTCCTGAAAAACCCACTCGGGCAAACGCTGTAGTCATGATGGCGGTGGATGCCATTATTCTTAGATCGCAAGATAAGGCGAGGGATAGCCCTGCTCCTGCGGCTGCACCCGGAAGCACCGCTAGCGTGGGCTTTGGTATTTTATAGAGGCGACCAGCTGTATTTCGCTGATCTACTCGCTGCCGATGAATTGCCTCGTCCACCGTGATTTCGGATGCTTTTGCATTTCGAGCAGCCATGGCTTTGATATCACCACCTGCACAAAATGCTTTGCCAGTACCCGTAACAACAATACACCTTACAGCGGGATCCTGTTCCGCATTTAAAAGTTGGCTATTGAATGCTCTTAACAAATCTCGTGAAAACGCATTACGAGCTTCCGGTCTGTTTAAAGTTATTGTCAGAACTCCTGACTGTAAGGAGACGAGGAGATCTTTCGTACCTGAATCGATATTTTGTTTTGACATCGGGCGTATTTCCTATTTTTGGTGAAAAGGCTTTAGGGTGTATCGTCTCTAAGGTAATTCTGGGAGCCCTCTTTCAGTTGTTTGTCGGCATTGAAGACGCTCTCAGGTTGTCGAATACCATTGTTTTTACTTTTTGATGCCGACGCACCTACGAGTCCACAAGAATGACTTAAATAATTCCCGCTTCTTTAAGTTTTTCTAGATCGGCGCTACTAAAGCTAAGCATTTTTTGCAAGACTGCATCTGTATGTGCACCTAGTGGCGGTCCCGGATTATCGGTATACCCCGGAGTATCTTCCAATCTTGGCCCAATGGCGGGTATGTGGAGTGTTTCATCATTAACCATCACTTCCTCGAAAAGTCCTCGAGCTTGAAAATGTGGATTTTTGAACATATCTTCGACACTAAATATTGGTCCTGCTGCTACTCCAGCATCTTCCAGGATACACATTGCCGTGGACAATGAGACGGTTGCAGTCCAATCAGAAATTGCAGCATCGATTAAAGTCTCATGCGCAACTCGCCCAGGGTTGTTTTGTAAACGTGTGTCAAAGGCTAGGTCGTTTCGTCCAATTCCTTTCATGAGTCGTTCAAACATTGAATTTGTATTCGCGCCAATAATAATTAACTTTTCGTCTTTGCACCGATAGGTGTTAGACGGAACGATCCCAGTAATTGTGCTTCCCGATGGCTCCCGAATTTGTCCCGCTCCAGAATATTCGGGTACGACGGCCTCCAGCATATTAAAAACTGATTCAAATATGGAGACATCCACTACTTGGCCATGTCCTTTACCCTTTTGTAGCCGATGAATATAAGCCATACATATTCCCAAGGCTGCATGCAGTCCTGCCAGAGTATCACCTAGGCTCAGATTCGGTCTCACTGGTATTTCGCCCGGCACACCGTTGATGTATCTAAAACCTCCAAATCCTTCACATACTGAAGCGAATCCGGGTTTGTCAGAGTAGGGACCGGTTTGACCATAACCAGAAATTCGTGAGTAGATTAAATTGGGATTTATTGTTTTTATGTCCTCTGGACCAAGATTCCAAGATTCCATTACGCCGGGACGGAAGTTCTCAACTAGTACATCGCAATCTCGACACAAATCTCTCACTATTTCTTGACCCACTTCAGTTTTCAAGTTGATGGTTACAGATTGTTTATTTCGCCCTAGGCTCGACCACCACAGTGATGTGCCATTTTTCACAGTTCGCCAATTTCGTATAGGATCTCCAAGTTCTGGTGATTCGATTTTTATAATTTCGGCACCAAAATAACCTAGGATAGTACTCGCAAAAGGACCGGCTAAAATCTGCCCAAGCTCAATCACACGAAGACCATCGAGAGGACGGTCATTAACATTTTCCACTGTGCTTAAACCAGCAACGGGATTATCGGACAATTTGAACTCCAAGAAGAAAACCTAAACCACAGTGTAATTGTCTGACGATAGATCTTCAAAGCATACTCGATTGTGAGGGGTCATATGTAATATAATTTAAAACAATAAAGTTGTTATAAATTAAAAAAAGGATTTTTTACACCGGTATTTCAGAAACTGACTTCGAATAAGTATATAGATTTTGCGCTGATTTGAGCGGATATAATGTGATTTCAACTTTACATTATAGAAATGAAAGTTTATCCCTCGGGTGGTCCTCGTCGGCATCTCTACTCTATTGCTGAGAACTGGTGGTCACCATGTATTTGATGTCGGTTTAGCGTTAACTTTGGTGGTAAGTGCAATGACATTGTTTCAATGGTCGGGAATTTTTCTTGGTTTTTATGCCGCCCTCATGGTGTCAATCGGGTTGTATGCACACAAAAAAATTCGGGATTCAGATGATTTTGCCACGGCTAGGGGTGCGTACGGCCCATTTTTTTTGGCGCTGGCTTATGCAGCGACTACTGCAAGTGGCGCAACCTTCCTGGGGATTCCCGCGCTCGCTTATCAATGGGGCTTGGCGTCACAATGGTACGGGTTTTTATATCCACTGGGGGTTTACATCGGGGTGCTTATATCGATGCGCTTGGTGGCAACTGCCGGTAATCGTTTTGGCAATCGTTCAATACCCGAGTACTTAGGCGATCGTTATCAATCTAACGGCATTCGAGTATTAGTATCGCTAATGTCGCTAGTTCTATTTTTTTATCTCACCGGGCAGTTGGTATCTGGAGTAGTGATGTTTCAACTAATGCTCGGTTTTGACGAGATCTGGGCTTTGATTTTCACAACGTTGGTATTGCTATTTTATGTTGTTTTGGGTGGGGCTCATGCTGATATTATAACTGATGGTATACAGGGGGCGATGATGCTTGTTATTGCCATTATCGTAATTTTTGTGACCTTTGTCGGTATGGGAATTGAAGGGGGGTTCTCTGGGGTTTTGTCTAATTTATCGGCACAGGATCGAAATTTAACGAGGTTCTTAAATACGGAGTCTTCACTTTTTAACTCGTGGTGGTCAATCTTCGTAATTATCTTCGCGCATATCCCTCTTGGTCTTCTTCCACATTTAGGCAATAAGCTTTGGGCACTCAAGTCCGGTAGGAATCGAATGAATTTCGTATATCTAGCCGCAAGCTTTGGACTAACATTGGGTATGATGGGACTTGGTGGATTACTTGCAAGAGCTCATTTTGGCTCTGAACTTTTTGGCGAAGGGATGAATCCAAATCAAGCTTTACCCCTTTTATTTATAGAATTGTTTCCGATTTGGCTGGCTGCATTAATTGGTGTTGGAATACTAGCAGCTGTAATGAGTACGGCCGACGGGTTAGTAATATCATCTTCACAGGTAATCGCGAATGATTTGTATCGAAGGACAATCGCTCCCATCGTGCACCACCATCTCACTCCAAGCCAANTTGATAAAAGAGTCCTTATGATTTCGAGGTTCTCCACTGTTGCAGTGTTGCTTGTGTGTATGGTTTTAGCTTGGTTTTTAATGGAGAAAAATATAGCACTCATTGTTTTTATTGGCATTGGTGGAATGATGGCGGCATTCGCCGGACCTCTAATGCTTGGAGCCCTTTGGAGTGGAGTCACTACTGCGGGTGCCTATGCCGGTCTTATAGCGGGTATGACCACCTTCATTGTTTTACACGCACAGATGATCGATCCAAATTGGTTCGCGAATGACTCCGTGCTCCATGGAGCTAGCCTATGGCTCTATAACGAGGGACCCAATCCCTTTTCTTGCACATTTATTGGCGAAATAGTTTCAATTATTGTGACTTTATTTGTTTCGAATTTCTCTGAGAAGTTGCCGGAGACTCATTTACAGACTCTTTTTAGTGACTCATAAAGCATTAAAAAGATTTCATTCAGGAAACCAAAGGTGGAAGATGATTACCAGATTATTTGTGTTTTTGTACCATTTTTGTTGGGGTATGGAGTGAAAAACACTCCTTTTGTTATCGCTATTTGTGGTGGTTCAGGTTCAGGAAAAAGTTTTTTTTCAAATGTTTTGGCTAAACATCTGACAAAAACGTTACCAAGCTACAGTGTCCAGCAGCTCAGTCTTGATCGTTATTTTTTCGATATTGCATGTAGAAGTCTTCAAGAAAACCAATATGTTAACTTTGATCATCCTGATGCGATCGATTTTGGGCTATTCGCATCACACTTAGTAGATTTGAAAAATAAGGGNAGCATTTATGCGCCGAAATATGATTTTGTATCCCATAAACGCGAAAATGATTATGATTTTTTTTCGACTTGTGACCTCCTAATCGTTGAAGGTGTTTTTCTTTTTTACCAAATGGAAATAGTTGATCTTCTGGACCTAAAACTCTTTATCGAAACTCCACTAGAGATTTGCTTACAAAGACGCCTTTCGCGAGATTTAAAAGAGAGAGGTCGAACGGAAAATGGCATCTCCTGTCAGTTTAAGCAAACAGTTATCCCCATGTATAAAAAATATATACATCAGACTCGCGCCCACGCGAACTTTTTGCTAGATGGAGTCGCGGCAATTGATGAAAACATAACGTTTACAGTTGAACAATTGAGTCAATTAATTTGTGATTGAACTGAGAAGATTGGGAATTAATTAGATGTCTGGCCCTTTAGGAATTATCTGTTTGTTAATCTTTGCCGTGGTTTTGTCCTCGAGCAGGAAATCGATTAACTGGTGGACTGTAATTGCTGCTTTTAGTCTCCAAGCAACCTTGGGAGCTTTTGCTCTCTATTTTCCGCTTGGTCAGAGTATTTTTCAAAGCCTATCCTCTGTGATTAGTGATCTTCTTGAGCATTCTTCTGCGGGCACATCTTTCGTTTTTGGAGATCTCGCGGATGGTAGCAAAATCTTCTATTTTGCATTTCAGGTGCTACCTGTGATTATATTTTTTTCATCCTTAGTTTCGGTATTTTACTACCTCGGAGTTATGCAACTTTGCATTCGGATCATCGGGGGAGGTCTCCGAATGCTTTTAAAAACAACCCGAGTTGAATCTATGGTAGCGTCCGCTAACATATTTTTAGGTATTGGGGAAGCACCATTGGTGGCGCGGCCATATGTCCCTAAACTGTCTAAATCGCAGTTATTTGCTGTGATGGTTTGTTGTTTGTCTTCGGTGGCAGGTTCTGTTTTAGCCGGGTACGCAGCTATGGGGGTCTCTTTAGAGTCGCTTATTGCTGCAAGTTTTATGGCGGCTCCGGGGGGTCTTTTGATGTCGAAATTAATGGAGCCCGAAACAGATTTAGAGGCCGATGAAGAATTCTCTCTATCAAAAAGTGACCAACTTGACAGCAATATTTTTCAAGCTGTTGCAGATGGTGCGATCTCTGGACTGAATCTCGCTTTGAATATTGGAGCTATGCTAATCGCGTTTATGGGGATTATCGCACTTTTAAATGTTAGTTTGGTATGGATTGGAAGTGTTTTCGGTATCGAGAACGCTACAATTCAACTCGTATTGGGCAAGTTTTTTCAACCGTTAGCATTTTTAATTGGCGTACCTTGGCATGAATCTGAAGTAGTGGGCGCCTTGCTTGGGCAGAAACTGGTTTTTAATGAGTTCGTAGCTTTTATGCAATTTACCGAGCTACAAATGTCCTTGAGTAGAGAAAGTCAGATCATCGCTACGTTTGCGCTTTGCGGTTTTGCGAATTTCGCCTCGATCGGCGTGCTTTTGGGAGGATTGGGGGTACTGGCTCCTTCGCGGCGTGCCGAAATATCGCAGCTGAGTTTGAGGGCACTCATGGCAGCAACTCTTGCCAACTTAATGAGTGCTGCCATCGCCGGTACTTTTGTTGGCTGGTCTTAGATTACGCATGGTTTTCGTTTAATATCGGAAATATATTTGCAGGTAAACACGAGGGACGCCTCTCCAAAACTTCCTCGTGGTGCTACTTCCTTAAGGGCTAAAATTTTCACACAATCCTTGCAGTGGTTTTAATTGGGCATTATCAGCAAATAGTAGGAATTATTACGTTTTTCCATTTCGAGAACGAGATTTGCGGTAGCCATTTAAATTCCACGTTTAGAAGTATTTATTTGAGTATTATGCTTGTTGTCAATTGTCCAAACATACCATTGGTATGCGTCATCCTGTAGGTTCGGGATACATACCCAAGACTGGCCTCCTCAGTGGTTGATCATACGATCACTGTCTAGAATATCTGTGCTTCTCTCTCAATTATGTTGTAATACTAATTCTTAAGACTGCGGACGACGATTTTCCAAAAGAAATAGAACTTTATGTAAAGGTTGTTCATCATGTGTCGATTGTTCACAGGAGTGGCAAGTAATTGCCGCTTATGGCTGGATAAATGCCACTTTTATGTTTAGTTTTATTTGACGAGAAATGAATAACATGAGCGATATATCGGGATCGATCAACACGCTTAGAGCTTTACAAGAATTCAACACAAAAATATCTGAACTCGTCGACCGAAAGCGAAAGTTGGAGCTATCGAGATCTGAGAGCTTATCAGAAGTTCGTGCGATAAATGCCCAACTTGCCGATAAATATAGGGCTGAACGACAAGATCAACTAGTTGCGAAGAATAATCAACTAGTCCGGCTTGAAACGTTGAAAGCAGCTCGACTTTCCAATCAATTAGTTGGGGAAAAAAATCAAAAATCTGTGAATAGAAATTTAGTCACTGGTGACAATGCGCTGTATAGGCAAGATATTTCACTGCAAGGAAAAAGTGAAAGTCAGCGCGTTGTTGACCATATTGATTTACAGAAACAAGAAAGCATGTATTTTTCCAGGCTTGCGAATGATCTGCTGAACCAACAAATCTTTGACATAAAACTAAACTACAAAAGATTGGAAGAAAAAGTTATACATGAAAATATTGAGAATGACGCCTTTCAAAGTGATATCTTGGAATTAAAAAATCAAGAATCAAAGATGGTTGAAGCCGTGTTAGAGGAAAAATCTCAAGAAGCTAGTAAGATTTTTAATGCAAAGTACAGTGATACTCCATCACTTCAGTTAAAAAAACGGATAGAAAAGCTTGTGGAAATGCAGGAAGAAGAATCAGATAACAAGGATGGAATATCATTGGAGATTTAAAAATAAGAAGTTGTTTAAGGAAGTTGAAATTATTACTAGGGTGTCAGACACTGATTTCGCAACTTTTTAACATAAACACCTCCGCTTAACTACCCGGGTAAACATCAAAAGGACGCAATTCGGATTTCAAGGTAAAAAAAGTGAGGTTTTGAAGGATGGAATTTTTATTCTGTCGACCAGAAAAAAAGTCACATATCTCCCCTTACCAACATTTATTGACTTAAAGCGATGTCGTAGGAATCCTTATAAAATTTACAAGTATTATTCTAAAAAGGATTGTTTTTTTTAGTGTGTTAACTTTTCTACAATTGGTATCATACCCGCGTCATTAAAATTGCGTGCTTGTTAAGATTGCGATTATCAAATTATCGAAAGTTCCATCACATTATAAAAGGAGTTACCGATGAACACAAAAGTGACTACTTCAAAACAAGCAGCAAATGATGTTGAATTCACTAAAAGATTCGGGGCCGGAGATGAGGCCTCTAGAAACGAAGCGCTCACGCCCGACGAAATAGCAGACCGTATATTGAGAGATATCGAATGGGAAAAGGCATCAAGACCCGTCAACAGGTGGTGGGCGGGTTACCAAAAATTAAACCTAATTAAACCGGAGAAATCTGATTAAAAATATATTTGGGTGGAAGCAATTTTTCCGCCCAAAAAACTACCTCTCCAACTCATCCAGCGAGATTCGACAAAAATATACACATTATTTTGATCCTAATAGACAAAAACTTTGTTTATAAACATCATTGAATTCGATCCATTATTATTTTTGCAACTTTAGTTCCAAGCACTGAGGATCCCAGCTTTGAAAAATGGACATTTTTAGGGGCGACGAACATATCTGAGTTGAAAGACTTTGAAAGCGCATAAAGATCATTTGTTATGATTTGGTTATTTTGCATGATAACACTTGCAACTGCATTGTAAGCTACAACGTCCTTTGGAAACCGGCCGGGTTCGTTATCTGGAACTACTGTGGTGGAAGCCCAAATTAATAGCGCGCCCGTTTTTTTTAGGCGATCAACTAGGTATTTCAGATTCGATCTATAGTCTTCGATTTCAACCTTTTTTTTGCCGTTTAATTTATCTAATTTATTTTTATGACTAGATTTTTTACTCCTATACGCTATGTCATGAAGCCCCCAATTAAAGTGAATGATATCGAAGCTCTTTCCCATCAGCCAAGAATCAATTTTTCTAAGTCCGTTGAGCGTAGATGCACCATTACCGTCAATTCTTTCTACATGCGCTATTTCATGAAGCCGCTNTTTTACTTCAGACGTGTAACCTATGCTGATGGAGTCACCGATAAGAAGAACATGAGGGCGTTTCTCATATATTGGGTCTTGTTTTGTATCACAAACGACATGCACAGATAAGAATGGCAAGGTAAAAAGACAGACAATAAATGTGATGCATGTTTTGAGCTTTTGAGTGAGTTTATAACGGTTGTAGTTTGGGAACTTCATCGTCGTTTCTGTGCTTTTTTATTGACTCGGTTTTTTTCAATCAAAAATCTAAACTCTTTGATTCAAAGATGATAGTTGTTTTACGCAGTCTGTTTTTTACATATAATAATCTATATTAAATCGACTTTTCACCAAAATTTGAGAAAAAATGTCAAACAGAATTATTTCGCTTCGCACGGTGGATGTCAGGTTTCCAACTTCAAAAAGTTCATATGGATCTGATGCAACTAATAGTGATCCAGATTATTCCGCCGCATATGTCAGCCTAGAAACTGAAAGGGGAAACAGGGGATTTGGATTACTATTTACTATTGGACGTGGGAATGACATATGTTGTGCAGCTATCGAGGCTATGAGAGACCTAGTGATAGGTTCAGATTTAGATGATATTAAGAATGACATATATGAATTTTATGATCGGTTTCGATGTGACAGCCAGCTTCGATGGCTCGGGCCAGAAAAGGGTGTTGTTCATATGGCTGCGGGCGCAATAGTTAATGCCGTTTGGGATATGTGGGCGAGAGATGAAGGGAAACCAGTTTGGCGACTGCTGACGGATTTTACTCCCGAGCAATTTGTTTCATGTATAGACTTTCGATATTTAGGTGATGTCATAAGTGCTGAAGAGGCATTGGATATTGTTCGAATGAATGAAAGCTCGAAGCACGAGAGAATATCAGAGCTTGAAAAACATGGGTATCCTGCGTACACAACTTCGCCGGGATGGATGGGTTACAGCGATGACAAACTCAAGATTCTCTGCCAAGAGGCACTTGAACAAGGTTTCAAACATATCAAACTTAAAGTGGGGGAATCATTAGAGCGGGACAAAAAACGGTTAACGTTAGCTCGTTCTGTCATTGGCGATGACGTTAAGCTCATGATTGATGCAAATCAAATATGGGAGGTCGATCAGGCGATTGACTGGGTAAGTGAACTAGCACCTTTTGATCTTTGGTTTGTCGAGGAGCCGACTTGCCCTGATGACGTTTTCGGGCATAAAAAGATTAGAGATAAGCTCAAAGGTATACGTGTAGCCACTGGGGAACATTGCCAAAACCGAGTAATGTTTAAACAGTTAATATCCAATGATGCCATTGATGTTGTTCAGATAGATAGTTGTCGACTCTGTAGCATCAATGAAATTTTGTCCGTCTATATGCTTGCCGCAAAATATGGTAAGCCTGTGTGCCCGCATGCTGGAGGGATAGGACTTTGTGAATATGTACAGCATTTGTCGATGATTGACTATGTGAGGATAAGCGCCTCATTAACCAACCGAGTGATTGAGTATGTTGAGTATCTTCATGAGCACTTCGAAGATCCCTGTATCATCCGTAATGGCTCGTATATGCCACCTATGTCTCCGGGGTTTAGTATAAAAATGTTTCCAGAATCTATCGAACATTATAAATTTCCCAAAGGTAAGGCGTGGGCTAAAAACTGAGGACAATCAGATGAAATCGAGTTTGATGAGCGACTATTTTGACACGCGCTATCCCTGTATAACCGATCTGGAGAAAAAAGCAAAAAGTCGGATGCCAGCATTTGCATATGATTATCTCACAGAGGGTTGTATGTCAGACGAGTGCGTT
>NZEU01000042.1 GCA_002689135.1 Porticoccaceae bacterium | reverse complement strand
ATTCCGCACACTAAGCTAAATTCACGACACGTAGAACTCCAACAACACGTCGACAAAATTGTAGTTTTGGCAGATAAGTATGGCCAGCATTCGGGCAGTTCCGGTAAGCTGCTATCTGACCTTGGGTATAACGTCCGACGGCTCAATGGCGGGATGGTGGAATGGCGGGACCAGAATATGCCCGTCGTGAAAGGTACATAAAGTGCGCTTTTTAAAAATCCCCGACCAACCAACATAAACAACATCGAAATAAATAACACAAAGTAGATAATATCAAAAAAGTGATACAAACTATCAATTGGAGCGAGATCATGTCAGATCAAGAAGATGAGCAACCAGATGCGTCAGAACCCACGGAGTCGAAAGGCAACGCATCTCCGAGCTTTGCAGCGCAAAGAATATACCTGAAAGACCTCTCGTTTGAGACACCAAAGGGCGTTGAAGTTTTTCAGAAGCAATGGAAACCGAAGGTTAACCAAGATCTCAGCACTCACTCAGCTCAGTTAGACAAGAATTTGTTCGAGGTATCTCTTCGGCTCACCGTAACTGTAAAGCATGAAGAAGAAACCCTCTACCTCATTGAAATAGACCAGGCAGGTATCTTCAAGATTGAAGGGTTAAACGATGAGCAACTGGCTCAGGTGTTGAATACGACATGTCCAAGTATGCTTTTCCCCTACGCCCGTGAGGTAATAGATAACACGCTCACTAAAGGCTCTTTCCCACCTTTAATGATTCCTCCTGTCAACTTTGAAGCGTTGTTTGCCTCAGCAGTTGCCGCCGCAAAGAACAAAGAACAGTCTAGTCCTGAAGAATCCGTCGACAAAGTTCGTCATTAAGGACTTTCTGAATCTGTCGCGGAATATTCTTGGAGCTTCCTTGTAAGCGTATTGCGTCCCCAGCCTAGCAACTCTGCTGCGTGCCTTTTGCGACCTCCGGTATGCGACAAGGCGGTGTCTATCATCACCCTCTCTAAGTCCTGAATGGCAGAAACCATTATTCCCGTTGAACCCGCCCTAAGTTGCCTCTCTCCCCAAGAGCGAAGTAACTTTTGCCAACTATCCGCATCTACGTTCGCAGTATCGGCTTCTTTTGGCTGTAGCTCCGGTGGCAAGTCAGACAATAAAACTTCTCGACCCGCGGCCATTACGGTGAGCCACCTACATGCATTCTCCAACTGTCGCACATTTCCGGGCCAGGGAAGGTTACGGCATGCCAAGCTCGCCTCCGCCGAGAGGCTTTTCGCCTCGACGTTAAGTTCAACTGCCGCCTGAGCAAAAAAATGTTTCATGAGGCGAGGAATATCCTCTCTCCTCTCCGACAGTCGGGGCAAGTGAACCCGAATAACGTTAAGACGATGGAATAGGTCTTCACGAAAACGATTTTCCGAGACACGTTGATCTAAATCTTGATGAGTTGCAGCGATAATTCTCACATCCACTCGAATCGGCGTATGGCCACCCACCCGATAAAACTCCGCATCAGACAGAACTCGCAGTAATCTTGTTTGCGCCTCAGCAGGCATATCTCCAATCTCATCNAGAAATAAAGTACCCCCGTTCGCTTGCTCGAAACGCCCCTCCCGCCTTTGACCTGCGCCGGTAAATGCACCCTTTTCATGGCCAAACAACTCTGATTCGATGAGTTCGTTGGGTATAGCAGCCATATTCAGAGCGATGAACTCTCTACCCTGTCTCGGGCTGTGGTTATGGAGGGCGCGCGCCACCAGCTCCTTACCAGTGCCAGATTCACCGTTTATGAGTACGGTGATATTAGAGTTAGCAAGCCGCCCAATCGCGCGAAAAACCTCTTGCATTGCAGGCGCCTCGCCAATAATTTCTTGCGATGTAACCAGCTCTGTCGACTCACTTGAAGACTTCTTTTCAGAGGATATTGCGATACCTCGCTTCACAACTGCAACTAGCTCTTCAATATCAAAGGGCTTTGGCAGGTACTCGAAGGCACCACTGCGATATGCCGAAACAGCACTATCAAGGTCGGAATGTGCAGTGGTGATAATTATTGGTAGATCAGCATAGGAGCTCTTAATTCGCCGGAGCATTGCTAACCCATCGATTCCGGGCATCTTTATGTCGGAAACGATGGCATGCGGTTGATCCGAAACCAATGCACTCAGAACATCCTCACCCTTTTCGAAGGACCGAACCCCAATACCGGCACGCGTCAGAGCCTTCTCCATAACCCACCTCAGCGAACGGTCGTCTTCCGCAATCCAAATTTTTGATGATCCATCCATTGTCATACCTTTAGCGGTAAATATATTGAAAATTTTGTCTCACCGGGAATCGAGCTACATTCAATCATTCCTCCGTGCCTGTTTATAGCTGTCTGCGCAATCATCAGCCCTAACCCAGCACCCTCCCCGGTCCCACTCACCATAGGGAGAAAGATTCGATCTTTAATTGCAGGATCTATACCAGGGCCGTTGTCAATAATATCGATCCGACACACCATCCTCTGATGGAGCCCGCCTAAGGTGAAACTTTGCTGGACTCGTGTTTTAAAATAAATAATCGGTGTTAATTGTTGCGAACTTTGGAGTGCCCGCATCGCATTCCTGGAGATGTTTAGAATTGCCTGAATAATTTGTTCCGGATCACCGTGCGCGTCAGGAATACTAGGATCGTAGTCACGAACCAAGGAGATAGAACCTCTTGTTTCTGCATCCATAAGATTTACCACATGGTCCAGGACCTCATGGATGTTTATTGTCCTCATTTCTGGCAACTGATTAGGACCCAAAAGGCGGTCTACAAGGTTCCTTAGCCTGTCTACCTCAGTGACTATAATCTGGCAGAATTCAAAAGTTTCGGGACTCACCTCACACTCACTTAGCTCTTGATTCAATAGCTGAGCAGCACCGCGAATACCGCCTAAAGGATTTTTAATCTCATGGGCTAGACCTCTTATAAGGCTCCGAGAACTGTCCTGAAGCGAGCTAAGAGCTTCCTCACGATTTATGCGAATAAATCGATCAATGGCTTGCATCTCGATGATAAGATATGAGGTGTTATTAGACTGTAACGGCGTCGCAGAGTAATCGATCAAATTTCCTTTTGAATCGTTGATCTGGACAGATTCATGTCTCTTGGTAAACGACTGATTAGAGTGGATAGCCCCTCTCATAACCCGTCGAGATTGCGAAGAGTCTGAAAAAAGATCGTAAATTTTATTTCCACGAAGCTTAGAAAAACCAACCTTGAGAATCGCTTCGGCTGCAGAATTCACATAGACGATGGAGAGAGTCTCGTCTACCAACACCACCGCAGTATTCAGACTGCCAAGCAAAGATAGGTAGTGATTGTTTTCGATCTCATCCAACATCAGTCACACTATCCATGGGCTCTACTAGCAACGGTTAGGGGCATGGGCATATCCACGCCAAAAATATTTACTGGCCGACCGTGGGCACAAGCCTGCCTAAATTTTATTAAAAAAATATCACAGCTAACATACCCGACAATNCGTCAAAATGCACTTTATTAGTGCATTTTGATCTTTAACATAAAAACAAAAGTCCTCTCGCAAGGGTAACAACACCGCCCAAAATTTTATATGAATATGAAGGTGTTGCCCTTTTTCCGAGTCTTTCTTACATACACCTAAAGTTGCACTGCTGCTTTTGCCTTATAGTGCTTCCTTTGTCGTTTTGATGATCGCTGCGGCCACTTTATAAGGATCAGCGTTGGACGCGGTACGGCGGNCCTCTAAACGACCCTTCCAACCATCCTCGACGGTTCCCACCGGAATTCTTATCGAAGCACCTCGATCTGATACCCCGTAGCTAAATTGGTCAAATGCTTGAGTCTCATGCTCTCCCGTAAGCCTCTGGTCGTTGTCAGCACCATAGACACTCATATGTCGGTGAATATTCTCGCCGAAATTATCACAAATTTTATTGAACACCGTCTCGTCACCGCACTCGCGCATGACGCCGTTTGAAAAATTTGCGTGCATGCCCGAGCCATTCCAGTCCAATGTTCCAAAGGGCTTTGGGTGGTAGTTAATGGAATATCCGTATTTTTCTCCGGTACGTTCCAGAAGATATCGTGCGACCCAAGTTTCATCACCTGCGCGCTTTGCCCCTTTGGCAAAAACCTGAAACTCCCATTGGCCGGCAGCAACTTCAGCGTTTATGCCCTCTACATTTACGTCAGCCTCTAGGCAAAGATCTAGATGTTCCTCAACGCAATCACGTCCGTGAGCGTTTGACGCGCCCACTGAGCAATAGTAAGGACCCTGAGGGCCGGGATAACCCCCCGAAGGAAAACCCGGTGGAAGCTTGGTATCAACATCCCAAAGGAAGTATTCTTGTTCGAATCCAAACCAAAAATCATCATCATCATCGTCAATGGTCGCTCGGCCGTTTGATGCGTGAGGTGTTCCATCTGCGTTTAGGACTTCTGTCATTACAAGGTAGGCATTTGAGCGATCAGGGTCTGGGAAAATAGCCACAGGCTTCAGCAAACAATCTGAAGCGTCCCCAGGCGCCTGCTCAGTGGAGCTACCGTCGAAAGACCACATCGGGCACTCCTCTAACGTGCCGCCAAAATTATTCCGGATCTGCGTTTTACTCCGCAAGCTCTGCGTAGGGGTATAACCGTCTAACCAAATATATTCTAATTTTGCTTTCATCTTCGAGAAATCTCCCAGTTTAAATTTATTTCAGTGTGGCGTTGTCTTACGCCTCTGGCTTTCGAGTACCTTTACTAGGAGCGTGACCAACTCCCGTGAATAAAAAACAACGTATCCAGGTCACGCAAATGCTGTGCCAAGATGTCGTGTCAGGTTTTTCAAGACCAAATAATAGACCAGATGCGGACTTCGATAGATAAAGATGTATCCAGCAGCGAAGAAATGTTACATATTGCACCAAGAATTTGCACTATTCTAGTGCTTTAATTACTCCTAAGCACTAGAATAGTGCATTTATTATACTACAGCACCAAATTTTACTTAAAGCTTTTATTATCTCCGCACCGACAAGAATTAGTGGTCTTGACAGAAAAAACTCATCAAAATATGTGGCGAATATTGATTTTTTTCGTATAATCGCCACGCTCAAAAGCAGTCAATACCTTTCCCGATACAGGGTAATCTACCTAGAGCTAAATGGCGAACAAACATGTCAGCAAAAAGTATCAGGAATATAGCAATTATCGCCCACGTCGATCACGGTAAAACGACTTTGGTTGACAAACTCCTTCAACAGACAGGAACCCTCGATCGGAAAAGCATGGGGACCGAACGAATCATGGACTCCAACGCACAGGAAAAGGAAAGGGGGATAACAATCCTCGCCAAGAATACCGCAATCAATTGGAATCACTATCGCATAAACATCGTCGATACCCCCGGTCATGCTGATTTTGGGGGTGAGGTCGAGCGTGTACTATCCATGGTGGATTCTGTATTGTTGCTAGTAGACGCGGTAGACGGGCCAATGCCACAAACCCGCTTTGTCACTCAGAAAGCGTTTGAAAAAAACCTTAATCCAATTTTGGTAATTAATAAAATTGACCGTCCTGGAGCTCGTCCTGACTGGGTGTTAGACCAAGTTTTTGATCTCTTTGACCGCCTAGGGGGAACAGATACACAGCTTGACTTTCCGGTTATCTACGCATCGGCTTTAAACGGAGTAGCTGGTCTTGATCCAGACGATTTAGCGGAGGATATGATGCCACTGCTAGAGTTAATATCAAAAAAAGTGGGTGCTCCGAAAGTAGATATTTCAGAGCCTCTGCAAATGCAGATCAGCGCTCTGGATTACAACAGTTATACAGGTGTGATAGGGATTGGTCGTATCGCTCGCGGTCTTATAAAGCCAAAGATGCAGGTCATCACAATCGATCGTAATGGCGCGCAAAGAAAAGTTCGGATACTCTCTGTCATGGGATATATAGGCCTGGAGAGGATCGAGGTTGATGGAGCTCAAGCCGGTGATATTGTCTGTATTACGGGAATTGAGGGATTAAATATCTCAGATACCATTTGTGCACAAGAAAAAATAGAGGCGCTCCCACCCCTATCTGTTGACGAGCCCACTGTCCGTATGACCTTTCAAGTAAACGATTCCCCATTTGCTGGTCGGGAGGGCAAATACATTACATCACGCAACATCAGAGAGCGGCTTGAACAAGAGCTCATGCACAATGTGGCACTTAGAGTGGAGGAGGGAGAAACGTCCGACAAATTCACCGTCTCCGGACGAGGAGAGCTACACCTATCAGTTCTAATTGAAAATATGCGTCGCGAGGGTTATGAGCTGGGCGTTTCGAGACCCGAGGTCATCCAAAAGGAAGAAGACGGAGCGACGCTCGAGCCCTTTGAACTTACCGTAATCGACATAGAAGATCAGCATCAAGGTGCTGTGATGGAGGAAATGGGCCTCCGTAAGGCAGAGATCCGTAATATGGAACCAGATGGGAAAGGGCGAATTAAACTTGAATTTATAGCACCGTCCAGAGGAATGATCGGTTTTAGGTCGCACTTTTTAACAATGACAAGCGGCTCAGGAATCTTGACCAGCATATTTGATCACTATGGCATCGCAAAGACGGGTATATTAGGAGCTAGGAAGAACGGTGTCCTTGTCTCCATGGTCGACGGTAAGACTCTGGCATATGCCCTTCACACGCTTCAGGATCGGGGTCGGTTGTTTGTAGGTCATGGGTTAGAAGTTTATGAAGGCCAGATAGTGGGTCTCCACGCTCGGAATAATGATCTCCCAGTAAACCCAACAAAAGCAAAACAGTTAAGCAACGTTCGTGCTGCCGGGACGGATGAAAACTTAATCCTAACCCCGCCAGTGAGGCATTCCCTCGAGCAAGCCCTCGAATTTATAGCCGAAGATGAGCTTGTTGAAATCACTCCTGAGTCAATCCGACTGCGAAAGAAACTACTTACCGAAAACGCTCGGAAACGAGCCTCTAAAGTATAGTTGCAATTACTACCAACTGATCCTCAGTGTCAATGTCACAAAACAAAAGGTGAAGTGAAAAATTAACAAATCAAATATTTGGATAGAGCCTTGGATGCACACACACACAAAATGTCTATAATAAAGTCACCTTGCACTAGATCAGGATGAAAAGTGTGTTATACGAAAATGTAAGTGCGCAAAACTAAAATTTTACATGGTATGAGTTAAGCTTGTGATTGGACTAATTCAACGAGTCACCTCAGCGCAGGTAAATGTCGACGGAACCGTAGTAGCAGAAATTAATCAGGGACTTGTTCTCCTTCTCGGAATTCAAAAAAAGGATAGCGACAACTCTGCTGAGCAAATGCTGAAGCGCGTGCTTGGCTTTAGAGTCTTTTCCGATGAAAGTTGCCGGATGAACCTCTCTCTCAAAGATGTATCAGGAAGCTTGTTGATAGTATCTCAGTTTACTTTGGCAGCTGACACCCGAAAGGGACTCCGACCAAGTTTCTCTGGCGCTGCACCACCTGAACATGCAAAGTTGCTTTATGAATACTTCGTCGAGCGAGCCCGCACCAGCTATAAAAACGTTGCAACCGGAATTTTCGGAGCCAATATGCAAGTTTCATTTTGTAATGACGGGCCCGTAACTTTCATGCTTGAGAGTTGAATGGAGTCATTTTAGGCGCTTAGCTGCGTGAGGAGCTTTTTTTGGAGACCCTGAAATCCGGTATTGCTCATGATAACCATGTGAACGTCCGTAGTTGCCGCAGAAATGCAACTTGTGATTAGGTCCTCTAATTCATAAAAAACTTTAAAGCTTACATCAGCAAATGACATGAGTTCGTCAGCATCCCACAAAATCTCAGTATTCATATACCAGAAAACCTGATCTGATTCCTCAAGTGATGAGGCTAGAGTTTTTCCATGGACGCCTCGCCGCATTGTCGCCGATCCTGGCTCTATTACGGTAATGATTTTTGCACTACCTACCCGCGCTCGGAGCCCCTCTAAGGTGGTGGCGATGGCCGTTGGGTGGTGCGCAAAATCATCATATAGAGTAAAATTGTTCTTTTGGAAAATAATCTGCATTCTCCGCATGACCCCAGAAAAATCATTCAAAGCCGCACAACTATCTTCGATACTGACCCCCACTGTATCTGCCGCAATAATGGCAGACATCGCATTTCTTATATTATGGATTCCGAATTGGTCCCAAGTTACACAACCACTGGAGCTTGTCAGTGGGCCGTCAGAGTACCTAACCTCAAAAGATGACATATCCTCCTTGGTCAAACGATATTGCCAGTTACAACCTTCATTGGAATGAGGATGTGTCTTGCTCCAACATCCCCTGTCAATTAAAGACTGTATAACCTTTTCGTTACCCGGATAAATAATATCAACACTACTCGGTAATGTGCGTAGCAGGTGATGAAACTGAGTTTCTATAGCCGCTAAGTCGGCAAAAATGTCAGCATGATCAAATTCAATGTTATTGATTACTAGAGTATTACTCCGATAGTGGATAAATTTGGAGCGCTTGTCAAAAAAAGCGCTATCATATTCATCCGCCTCAACCACAAAATACTGGCCGCCCCCCATCATAGCTGAGGTTCCATTTTTAATGGGTACTCCACCAATGAGGTAGCCTGGATCCAATCCTGCTCGGGACAATATTGCAACTAGCATACTCGCGGTTGTGGTCTTTCCGTGTGTCCCTGAAACAGCAATTACATGACGATGTGCAAGAATATTCGAGCCCAGCCACTCTGGACCGGAGACATAATCTAATCGGAGATCGAGCATTGCCTCCACACATGGGTTGCCGCGAGACAACGCATTTCCAACCACAACAAGATCCGGTCGGGATTGAAACTGATCGGGTTTGTAGCTATCAAAAAAAGGGATACCTGCTTTTTTTAACTGGTCACTCATAGGCGGGTATACCCCTGCATCACTGCCTGTGACGTGATGACCCTGATGCTTAGCCAGTTGTGCTAACGAGCCCATAAAAGTCCCGCAAATACCGAGCATGTGTATATGCATGCTGTTTCCTCGAACCATAAAACCCGATTATAAAATAGCTAGTTACACAAAAAAAGTAATGGCAACTCCAGAGAGATAAAGATCAGTAACCGACTTAACTAAGTAAGACTTATGGTATAGAATCCGCACAAAGTAGTAATCACGTTAACAAAGTTTCAGTAACTTAATTTCAGGGACTGAGTGGAACTATCTTTATGCAGTTAAAACTATTGCGCATTTACGAAGCCATCGTGCTCCGCAATCCCACCTTTGCCCTAATTTGTGTCCTGTTATTGACAGGGTGTATGGCTTTAGGATTACAACACTTCAAGCTGGATGCTTCGGCAGAATCATTGACACTAGAAAACGATAATGACCTTAATTACTACCGCGATATGGTCGGAAGATACGGTAGTGATAACTATCTGATCGTAACCTACAGGCCGAGGGCCGGGGACCTATTTGAAACAAAAAATATCGGCCACCTGAAGGCCTTGAGGGATGACTTTAGCTTGATATCTGGGATCACCAGCGTAGTGTCTGTTCTTGATCTCCCTCTACTTTACAGTCCTAAGATAAAATATGCAGACTTCAGCGGAAAACCGACCAACCTTTTGTCCGCGGATATTAATAAGACTCTTGCGAAGAGGGAATTTCTGGACAGTCCACTATATAAAGACACCGTTGTCAGTAAGGATGGACAGACCACCGGTCTCGTTTTAAATCTCAAATATGATGAGACATTCCTAGACCTAGTAAGACAACGAGATGCTCTTAGGACAAAACAAAGCCAAAAATCTTTGACCACCCCGGAATATCAAAAGCTTAAGGAAATCAGTGCAGATTTTTTAATGCACCGAACCAATGAGGCGTCAAGAATTGAGATACTAATTTCACAAATCAGAGACGTCATCAGTTTGCATGATAGAGAGGCAACGATCTTCTTGGGTGGTCCTGACATGATAACAGCCGATATGATGCAATACTTAAAGGAGGATCTGACTGTATTTGGAATTGGTATCTTATTGTTCATGATTTCTACCCTATGGATGATTTTTCGTCAGCTTCGCTGGGTTGTGTTACCCCTAACTACCTGTGCCACTTGCCTTATTATCATGCTAGGTCTTTTTAGCTGGATTGATTGGCGACTGACTATTATTTCATCCAACTTCATATCGTTACTTTTAATCATCACGCTTGCATTGTCCATCCACATAGTCGTGCGTTATCAGGAGCTTTCCAGCCAACTTATAAAGACAAATCAGCTGAAACTCGTAAAAGTAACAGTAGCCTCAATGATAAAGCCCTGTTTTTACACAGTTTTAACCACTGCAGTAGCCTTTATGTCCCTGGTAGTTAGCAATATTCGGCCCGTAATCGATTTCGGTTGGATGATGACAATCGGAGTAGGTGTCTCCCTCGCCACTACCTTTGTGGTTGTGCCCGCGTGTATGATGTTATTTGATCGTTCTCACCCTTCCCCCTATGAAAAAACGGTATCTATAACACACATCTTCGCTGTATCGACGGAAAAAAACGGCAGACTTGTCTTGGTTCTGTCGCTCTTAATGGGTGTAATCGCAGCCTGGGGAATCACACAACTTGAAGTAGAAAACCGGTTCATTGATTACTTTCACAGCGACACCGAGATATATAAAGGTATGGAGACGATAGACACCTCCTTAGGAGGCACCACTCCTCTAGACATCGTGTTGCAAGCTCCTACACAGATTCAAACTGACAATTTCATCCCGGATGGTAAGGCTGACGACTTTGATGACGACTTTGATGACGACTTTGATGACGACTTTGAAAGCTCTGAAAGTGCGAGAGAGGAAAAAGGTGTACCCTCGGGATACTGGCTGTCGTCCACTGGATTAGAGGACCTAAGCAAACTTCATGCATACCTCGAAGCTCAACCAGAAATAGGAAAAGTGCACTCTCTTGCGCAACTTTATAAAGTTGCAAATGACTTATCAGGAAAAAAATTGAATGATTTTGAACTTGCAGTCCTCCGAAAAAATTTAAACACAGAAATTTATGCGCAACTTGTGTCCCCATACTACATCGAAGACTTAGATGAAACTCGAGTGCAACTGCGCGCAATGGAAACCAGCGACCACTTAAATAGAGAGGAACTAATTAGAAAAATCAATAAATACCTCACAGAAGAATTACAATATGATAAGGACGATATTCGTTTAAGTGGTCTCCTTATTCTTTATAACAATATGCTACAGAGCCTCTACACCTCCCAAATTGTTACGCTAGGAGCCGTTTTTACGGGGATACTGATGATGTTCATGGTCCTTTTTAGATCCCTGATAATCTCAGTCATAGCTATTATTCCAAACCTCCTCGCAGCGATTATTGTCTTGGGCGGTATGGGCATAGCCGGCATACCATTAGACATGATGACAATCACTATCGCAGCAATAACAGTAGGAATCGGGGTGGATCACTCGATTCACTATTTAACCCGTTTTGAAAAAGAGCACCGGCTCGACAGAGACTATGTCAAGGCTATGTATCGTGCGCATGCCAGCACTGGACGAGCTCTGTTTTATACCGCTACTACCATCATCGCTGGTTTTTCTATATTATCTTTGTCAAATTTTATCCCATCAATTTATTTCGGCCTTCTAACCAGCCTCGCAATGATTGCAGCGCTTCTTGGATCAATGACTCTGCTACCAAGATTAATTTTGTTATTAAGACCATTTGGCGGCAACACGATCGTTACGATCTCAAGTAAAGCAACCTAGTCAAGATGCGTTTCAAGCCTTAAACTTGGTATGATCGCAATTGGAAGATTTCCTGAGATGAAAAAAAATACACTTCTACTTCTCATCTTAGATGGCTTTGGCTACAGCGAGGAAAAAAAGTTCAATGCTATTTCACAGGCTCACACGCCGACCTGGGACTCAATATGGGACTCTTGCCCGAAAGGATTGATTAAAACCTCCGGAAAAGCGGTTGGCCTCCCGGAGGGACAAATGGGAAATTCAGAGGTTGGACATATAACTTTGGGCGCAGGCAGGGTGATTAATCAGAATTTCTCAAGAATAAATAATAGCATTCGCGACGGTTCTTTTTATTCAAACAAAGCATACTGTAGTGCGATCGATAGAGCGTTGGTTATTGGTGGTGCTGTGCATATTCTTGGTCTTTTGTCAGATGGTGGCGTCCATTCCCACAGTGATCACATCAACGCGGTTATAGAGCTAGCGGTCGCGCGAGGTGCCAAAAAGATTTATCTACATGCTTTTCTAGACGGCCGCGATTGTCCCCCGAGAAGTGCAATGTCCTCGATCAAAAAAACTCAAGCACTTTTCCAAACCTTGGGAGTTGGAACTTTTGCATCTATTATCGGCAGATTTTACGCCCTGGACAGGGATAACCGCTGGGATCGAATTGAGGCTGCTTACAAACTGATTACAGAGGCGAAGGGACTTTATGTATCTAAAGATTCAATGACCGCTTTGACCGAAGCATATTCCCGTGGAGAAAACGACGAATTCATCAGCGCAACATCAATACAAAACAGCAACAACAGCAAAATAAAAATCAACGACGAAGACGCTGTAATATTCATGAATTTTCGTCCTGATCGGGCGCGCGAGCTTACTCGAGCACTCGTAGGCGGAAAAGATTTTCAAGGTTTTAGACGCTCGGTGGTAAGAGACATGTCTAATTTTGTTATGACAACTGAATACGACGCAAAGCTTGGCCAAGCCTGTGCGTTTCCACCTCAAATACTAAAAAATTCATTAGGCCAATGCATATCCCAAGGTAATAAGCGGCAGCTACGCATCGCAGAAACTGAGAAATATGCTCATGTGACATTTTTCTTTAATGGAGGCCAAGAAGCGCCCTTCGATGGGGAAGAGCGTATTTTGAAAAGGTCACCGAACGTAAGCACTTATGATTTGAAACCAGAAATGAGTGCTCCTGAAATAACGGCTGGNCTTGTAGATGCAATAAAATCACAACGCTTTGATGTGATAATCTGTAATTATGNTAATTGTGACATGGTTGGGCATACGGGTAATTTTACCGCAGCCATTAACGCTGTAGAGGCTGTTGATTTTGCCCTCTCGAAGGTATTAAGCGCGATAAAAGAAATCGGTGGAGAAGCCCTTGTGACGGCTGACCACGGTAATATTGAACAAATGTATGACCCGATAATTAAACAGCCCCATACTCAGCACACCACGTTGCCTGTTCCGATTGTCTACGTCGGTCCCAAGAAAACACACTTCCGTCTAGGCGGAAGCCTAGCTGATGTGGCTCCCACGATATTAGCTCTCCTAGGGATGCATCAACCGGGGGAGATGACCGGACTATCTCTTTTAACTAGGTCCTCTGAATGAGAAATTTTTCAATTTGGTTATTCCTGATTGTGATTGCATTCTCTCTCACCGTTGGAGCTGAGAATCAGGAGCAACTTAACCGATTGCAACAATCAATAGACAAATTACAAAAAACTCTTAGAAAAAGTGGCCTTGAGAAAGAAGAAATAGAAAACGAATTAATGTCCGTAGAGCTAAAAGTTGCTCTGTTAAACAGTGCACTAAGAGAATTGGGCGCTGATATAGTCAAGCTTGAAAAAAAGCAAACAGAACTCCAACAACAAAAAGCAACCTATCAAGATGGAATTGACAGTCAGCTAACAGAATTATCATTACATCTTAACGCGGCATATAAGATGGGCGCTCAAGAGCCTATTAAATTATTGCTAAATCAAAGAGATCCAAGCAAGTTTTCAAGGATTTTGAGTTACTATAACTATTTTTCTCAGTCTCGTAACAAGCAAATTGAAGCATATGAAGTTAATTTAAACGCTCTCGATCAAGTGCTAATTGCCCTTGACGAACAAAAAGTCGTTCTCGCTCAATCGAAAGTTTCCCTTGNACAGAATCAAAAAAAATTACTTGAACGAAAAAAACAACGTGAAAAAACCTTAAGCAAACTGCAACTTTCCCTTGCCAGCGACCAAAAACAATTAGACCAGTGGCAAAAACAACGCTCTCGTCTCCGACGTCTTTTATCCTCCGTTGAGGAGTCCTCTCGAGAATTTACTCTGCCCGATGACTATGTGTCGATCTCCTCTCGCAGGGGTAAACTGAACTGGCCTGCTAACGGGCGGTTAGAAAAGCGCTTCGGTAATATCCGAAGCGGCTCCTTACGATGGGAAGGTTGGCTGATAGGTATTGACGCAGGGACTCCCGTAAATACTGTTCATCAAGGACGAATTGTTTTTTCTAATTACCTGCGAGGTTTCGGGCTTCTGATAATCGTAGATCATGGGGATAGCTTTATGTCACTTTATGCGCATAACCAAGAACTTTTAAAAGACACTGGGGACTGGGTGGATACGGGAGAAATACTTGCTCATTCAGGTGACAGCGGCGGTCTAAATAAACCTGCTTTATATTTTGAAATACGTCAAAATGGAGAACCTCGGAATCCGAGACAGTGGCTTAAATCAAATTAGGGCATCCAATAGTTCGCACTTCTTAAGTCCGATCTTTTAAAAGAATATAGGTAGTGGGAACAGATTCAACGTGTGTGTCCCAATTGAAAATCAAAAGAAAATGCTCCAAACCGCGCCAAGGTGAGATAGTATAAAATGAAATATGCCAAAACAATTTTAATACTTTGTCTATATTTGCCGACTGTTTCATCGTCGACAATATCAGAAGAACAAAAGATTTCTAATCTTCATACCTCTCAAGCGGAGTCAAAGCTCAGCCGTTTGCCACTGCAAGAACTCCGAGTATTCACACAGGTATTCGAACAGATTCGTCAAGGATATATTGAAAAAGTTGAGGACCAGCAACTTCTAGAAAATGCTATCACCGGAATGCTATTGGAACTAGATCCTCACTCCGCTTACCTCTCTAAAGATCAGTATCATAATCTACAAGAGAACACATCCGGACATTATGGTGGCCTAGGTATAGAGATAAGTGCCGAAGACGGACTGATAAAAGTGATCGCACCCATCGATAATAGTCCTGCGGAGAGAATGGGTATTCGTGCAGGAGATTTAATTGTTGAAATAAATGGATCTTCAGTAAGGGGTTTGTCACTCCCCAGAGCAATCGAAAAATTACGTGGTAAAAAGGGTAGCACCATCAATATCAATGTTTTTCGAGATGGTGAGGACGAACTTCTTAAATTCACCATCATAAGAGACAAAATATATACAAGTTCGGTCAAAAGTCGATTTTTGCGGCCGGGTTTTGCCTATATAAGAATCTCGCAATTCCAAGAAGACTCTGGCAAGGATTTTATTGAGACTTTAAAAGAATTAAAGGGTGAGAGTTCCAACATCGGGCAACTTCTTGGTCTCATATTAGATCTTCGAAACAATCCCGGCGGTCTTGTTCCAGCGGCTGTACAAGTCGCAGACACACTTTTAGACAACGAAATAATTGTCTATACAGAGGGCAGAATGGCAAGTGCTAATGTCACATTTAACTCTGCCCCGGGGGATCTTATCCACCATATCCCTATCGTGGTACTGATAAATGGCGGTAGTGCATCAGCATCTGAGATTGTTGCAGGCGCTCTCCAAGACCATCGACGAGCGTTGATAGTAGGTACCCAAAGCTTCGGCAAAGGTTCTGTACAAACCTTGCTACCTCTCGGNGACGGTAGGGCGGTTAAACTCACCACAGCCAGGTACTTCACGCCAAAAGGCCGGTCAATTCANGCACAAGGGATAGAACCGGATATCATCATTCCAAAAGTGAATGGTCAAGTCCCCGTGCAAAATAAACGATTGCGTGAAAGCGATTTAGAAGGTCATCTGGAAGTGCAACAAGAACTCGATAAAGAATCAGCAATCGAGCTTGAGGATTTAAATAACGATAATCAACTCAAAGAAGCTCTAAACATACTGAGAGGTTCTCGTCTTTTTCGCACTTCTGGAACAGAGACATAAATTTTAAGGATCATCTGTCTGGAGACGATCAACATTTTGGAATCCTCTGGGCAACTTATGCCCACGCCGCCCGCGTTCCCCTATATAATTCGTCAAGTCTTTATTCTTCATATGAAGGTAGCGCTTTCCTGAATGCACAAAAAGAGATGATCCTTGGCGGACTATTGCATAATCGACAACATACTCTTCTCTATTGACAACTCGTGATGCCGGAATATTAATGATTTTGTTTCCTCTACCTTTTGCTAAAAACGGGAGCTCACCAACAGGAAACAGAAGTAGTCTGCCAGTGCTACTGACCGCAGCGATCAACGATGTTTTATCTGAGATCAATTTTATACCTAAAATTTTCCCCCCGGCAGGTATTGAAATAACAGCCTTACCGGAACGATTTTTTGTATTCAGCGCCTTCAGCGATGTAACAAAACCATACCCAGCGTCACTACCCAAAAGGATATATTGCGAATCTGTTCCTATGATAACGTCACAAAAGTGCACACCGCTGGGTGGATTTAATCGACCGGTTATCGGCTCCCCTTGTCCCCTAGCTGATGGTAATGTGTGGCTCGCTAGAGCGTAAAAACGTCCAGTGCTGTCCAAAAAAAAGACAGTTTGGTTACTTCGCCCTTTCGCACTTGAGAGAAATGTATCTCCAGCCTTGTAAGACAAACTTTTAGGATCCAAATCGTGGCCTTTTGCAGAACGAATCCAGCCGTGTTTCGATAAAACAACAGTAATTGGATCTACACTAAGAAGATCCCGCTCACTAAATGCCTGTGCTTCACCGCGCACTTTGAGAGGGGAACGACGCTCGTCACCAAACTCCTGAGCCAAAGATTCTAATTCCGTCTTTACTAAATTAGTTAGAAGGCGATCTGAATCTAGTAATTGCGTCAATTCGTGCTTTTCAACACCTAAGTTCTTTTGCTCCGCCCGAATTTTTATTTCCTCCAATCTGGCTAATTGACGAAGTTTTGTCTCCAAAATGTAGTCCGCTTGAATCTCTGTCAAAGAAAACACAGAGATCAGCTCTAACTTGGGCTTTTCGCTGTTTCGAATTACAGTAATCATCTCATCAAGATTAAGAAAAGCTACCAGTAGACCTTCAAGCAAATGAAGACGTCTTTGAACACCATCCAACCTATGGCTGATACGGCGACGTGTTATGGCTATTCGAAAGTCTGTCCATTCTCGGAGCACCCTGGGCAAGCTCATAACCCGAGGACTTCCATCAATACCAATAATATTGAAGTTTACCCTGTGGGTTCTTTCTAAGTCTGTGGTGGCAAAAAGATGATCCATCGCTGCCGCAACGTCAACTCGATTTGAGCGGGGTGAAATCACGAGACGGATAGGGTTCTCATGATCCGACTCATCCCTCAAATCGTCAATCATCGGTAATTTTTTAGCCCGCATTTGATTGGCAATTTGCTCTAAAATTTTAGCACCAGATGTCTGGAAAGGAATTGCACTAATAATAATATCACCATCTTCTTGGATCCATTTGGCGCGCGTTCTTAAAGATCCCCTACCGTTTTCATAAACTACTTTAAGGTCAGAGGTTGACGTTATAATCTCCGCCTCAGTAGGAAAATCAGGACCCTTTACAAAAACCATCAAATCATCGGTAGTTGACTGAGGGTTATCAATCATATGTATGCTTGCTGCCACAACTTCGCGCAAATTGTGTGGAGGAATATCTGTCGCCATGCCGACAGCAATGCCGGTCGTTCCATTCAAGAGAACATTCGGAACGCGTGCAGGTAATAATTCGGGTTCCTCCAACGTGGCATCAAAATTAGGTTTCCAACTTACAGTGCCTTGCGTTACCTCGGACAACAAGACTTCGGAATAGCTAGACAGCTTGGATTCAGTGTATCGCATAGCCGCAAATGACTTTGGATCATCTGTTGACCCCCAATTACCCTGACCATCAACTAAAGGATAACGATAAGAAAATGGTTGAGCCATTAATACCATTGCCTCGTAGGCCGCACTATCACCGTGTGGGTGAAATTTACCAATTACATCACCCACGGTCCGGGCCGATTTTTTGTGCTTCGCTGTCGCTTTAAGACCGAGCTGACTCATCGCATAGATTATTCGCCTTTGGACCGGTTTTAACCCATCTCCGATATGCGGGAGAGCTCGGTCTAAAATCACATACATTGAGTAATCAAGGTACGCTTGCTCCGCATAAGCGGCAAGCGAGCGGGTTTCATCCCCTTGATCATTAAATGTAACATTTTTACTCATCATCTTGTACTTCGCTACAGTGCTTAAAAGTTGTTAGCATCCGCTAATTTTCCCTTTTTTTCTAACCAAGACCTGCGATCTGGAGCCCGTTTCTTTGCTAACAACATATCTAACATTGAGTTTGTATCGTCGCCATCTCTCAGAGTGAGTTGAACCAAACGGCGGGTGTTTGGATCCATGGTCGTTTCTCGCAGTTGTAACGGATTCATTTCACCCAGACCTTTGAACCTTTGTACGTTAATCTTTCCTTTAGTATTCTCAGCCTTAATACGGTCAATTATTACTCTTTTTTCTCCCTCATCTAGCGCATAATAGACTTCCTTGCCCTGATCAATGCGAAAAAGAGGTGGCATAGCAACATATACGTGCCCTGCCCGCACCAATGAGCCGAAGTGTCTTACAAACAGCGCACAAAGCAACGTAGAAATATGTAGTCCATCAGAATCGGCATCTGCCAAAATACAGATCTTGTGATAACGCAACGAATTAGTGCACTCACTTGCGGGATCCACGCCGAGTGCCACGGATATGTCATGCACCTCTTGGGAGGATAATATCTGCTGTGAATCCACCTCCCAAGTATTTAGGATTTTCCCTCTCAGGGGCATAATTGCTTGGTTATCACGGTTTCGAGCTTGTTTTGCCGATCCACCGGCCGAGTCACCTTCAACAAGGAAAATTTCGCACCGGCTTGCATCAGCACTCGCGCAATCTGCTAGTTTTCCGGGGAGTGAAGGTCCCTGAGTTATCTTTTTCCGCACAACCTTCCTGCTGGCACGAATCCGACTCTGTGCGCTAGAGATACACAAATCCGCTATCTTTTCCGCTTCCGCAGTGTGCTGATTGAGCCATAAACTAAAGCTATCTTTTACCACTCCAGATACAAAGCCAGACACCTCTCTCGACGACAAACGATCTTTCGTCTGCCCGGAAAACTGAGGGTCTAAAAGCTTTGTTGACAAAACATAATTACATCGCTCCCATACATCCTCCGGAGCTAATTTAATTCCTCGTGGAATTAAATTCCTTATTTCGCAAAAATCTCGTAATGCCTCAAGAAGACCTAAACGCAATCCATTAACATGAGTTCCTCCATGTGGCGTTGGTATCAGATTCACGTAGCTCTCTTGCACCAAATCGCCACCTTCGGGAGCCCATTGCACGGCCCATTCTACCCCCCCACTAAGTGCCCTGAACGCACCCACAAAAGGAGTTGAAGGCAGTGTTTCCCAATCGCGAAGTCCTCCCGCCAAATAATCCTGAAGCCCTTGTTCATAGTGCCATATCTCTGATTCCTTGCTTGATTTGTCTTCGAAAGAAACAGTTAAACCGCCACAAAGTACCGCCTTTGCTCGCAAAACATGACGAAGCTTGGTAATCGAGAATTTCACAGAATCAAAAAATTCAGAATTGGGCCAGAACCGTAAGGAGGTCCCTGTATTACGCCGGCCACAACTACCCACAACCTTTAAATCTACTAATTTATCTCCATGAGCATAATCAATTTGGTAAATGTTACCCTCTCGCTTAATTGTCAATTCCAGACGTTCAGAGAGCGCATTAACGACCGATACCCCAACTCCATGAAGACCTCCAGAAAACTGGTAGGTTTCATTAGAAAATTTTCCGCCGGCATGCAAAGTTGTCATTATCACCTCAACACCCGGACGTCCCTGCTGAGGGTGCATGTCTACGGGCATACCACGACCGTCATCGGCAATTGATAATGACCCATCCTCAAACAAAATTACATCTATGTGACGGGCATAACCTGCCAATGCCTCATCAACACTGTTATCGATGACTTCCTGCGCGAGGTGATTGGGCCTGCTTGTGTCAGTATACATTCCAGGACGTTTCCGTACCGGATCTAATCCCGTTAATACCTCAATATCTTTTGAATTGTAGCTGCTCATAGCGTTCGCTCAATAAATTTAATCGAGATACCTGTAAAATTTGCATCCTATGCAACCAATTGATTAGAAATTGGGCAGAACCCAGTTACAGGAACTGTCAAGATCACAATATAACACCGATGGAAATTTTACCCAGGCGGACTCCTAGATGCTCCTGCGCCGAAACAACCCACTAGGTAGTTTCATATTAACATTCGATTTACTTGCAACTAAACGCGTTGAGAGAGTAGCACGAGATTCTTTACGCTGACTCGCCACACGCACTTCTATCTACCGCTTTTGGAAAAGTAAAAATGAATATGTACTACTTCTCGTACCCACCTCTGATTATCTATTATAGCCGAGTTTTAGGGCTAATGGCCCACGAACTAAAAGATACTCTAGAAACACTATTATCACTACAGCTCAAATTGGGGCCTTGGTTGATTTAGTTGCACTACGAATGCCTTGCACTAATAATTCGCTCAGGAACAGATTCCACTGCCATTTTTCATCAGGAGCTTGCAATCCCGATGGTTCGCTGAGAGCCCAGGGAATACTGCGATCTCGGCACCACTCAACTACTTCTGCCATCTGCGCATCTCTATAGACACGAACTTGAATGTCAATATCGGCTACCCAGTGCGGTGTGCTTTGTAATGACACTGCTCGCACTAAACTCGTGTATCGTGTTACGTCAATCACCCGTAGCTCGAAACGACCTGGATAACCATCAAAAGGAGAAAAACTAATTTCCTCTCCAATTTTTTTGGTGTTAGGTAAAAGTCTATGCAACCTCCTAAAATTCAGCTCACACTCCTCATGAAGCAAGGCTAGATCGTGTTTTTTCTTCCTCAATTGGTACACATTTTTCACCTATTATGTTCGCTATCCTTTTCGCTAATTCCAACGATCTAGGTCCTTTGGTTTTGTAACCACAACATACTAATTGACATCGCAGCGCTGTTTAAGACCCCATGTCCAAAAGCTGCAAAGGCTTCCTCACAACTCCACACTTGAAAAAGTATATCCTCTCCCTCTGTCGACAAACCAAAAACACCTCCACACCCGGTTAAGTCTGCCATCGCACAGAAGAGGTGCATTTTTTCATCTGTGCCACCACTGCTAACGAAATAATCGCAAATTGGTATCAATTCATCAACAAAAAGTCCCGCCTCTTCCTCAAGCTCACGTAAAGCCGCCGCACGCGGGCACTCACCAGACTCGACCATACCCGCCACCAATTCATATTGCCAAGGACTATTTTCATCCTGTAATGCTCCAATGCGAAATTGCTCGACAAGTCCGATGGTATCGTTGACAGGATCAAATACCAAAACCCCGACAGCATTCCCGCGTTGAAAGAGCTCTCGTTGGATACTTTTACTCCACCCACCATTGAATAAACGGTGTCGAATCGTGTAGCGAACCATTCTGAAAAAACCATCATAGAGCGCTTCAGTCTTTTCAATCTTTAAATCGCTCCTCGAAAACGTATGCTTACGCAAAAAAACCTCCGTTTTAAATACGACATTTGCCTTCACAAATTATACGACATTTATATTTTCAATTAAGGCTTCGAGCAAAATCAATTAAGAAAACGTGTGAACGTTCTGTTAGAATCTAAAGATCGCTAATGTGCATCCGACGGTGGGATAACCGATGACAACACTTCGAATGACTCTGAAGCTCGCTCATAATTTGGCCTATATCTTTTTAAGTTTGATAGGAAGCGAGGCAACAGCAGAAAGCCTCAAGTCAATTTATGAAACTGCATTAAAAGAGGATGCCACCCTTGCATCGGCAAGCGCAAGCTATAAGGCTGACTCCGAAGCGCGGGCAATTGCTAGAGCGAGAATACTCCCACAAATCTCTGCGTCTGGATCTTACACTGACAGTAGCTATAATCAATCAAGTTTTAACGCATATTCGGTTGTTGATACCAAATCTGATACCACATCACACCGATATGAAATCAATCTAACTCAGCCCATTTTTAACCTACCCGCATGGTACAACTTTCAGCGTGGGAGTAATTTGAGCGAGAGCGCGAAAGCCCAATTCGCATCCGACCAGCAGGAATTTATTCTTCGCGTCACCCAATCATATTTTGACGTTCTCAGAGCTTTCGATAACAACAAAACACGCAAAGCTGAAGAAAAAGCGATCCAAAGGCAGTTAGAGCAAACTCGCGAGCGATACCAAGTCGGCCTTGTTCCCATAACAGAAGTCCATGAAGCTCAAGCAGCATTCGATGAAGCTGCTGTCAACAGTTTGGAGAGCAGGGGCGCACAACGGATTGCATTTGATCAATTACAAATCTTGACAGGTCGCCGACATGAAGCTCTATTCGGGCTTGGAGACGATTTTATTGCATCGGTGCCAGCGCCAGTCGAAACTGATGCTTGGGTAAATTTTGCACTTGAAAACAATTTCAACCTCAAGGTTGCCAAGCTGACGGAGCTTGCTGCGAATAATAATGCTAAAGCAGCTAAATCAGAACACCTTCCTGAGCTTACTTTAGTGGCGGGTTATGATAGAACAGATAGAGACGGGTCTGAGAGAGGATCTCAAAAATTCATCGGAAATGATCTTGGATCATCTAATGCCTTCGGTAGCGAAAGCGATGGATCGTCAATTAGACTTAGCCTGCAAGTACCTCTATTTTCAGGTGGTATGTTGCATGCACAAAGAAGAGCGGCCACATACCTTGCGATCTCAGCCAAGGAGAATTTCATCTCAACCCGCCGCAACATAATTCAATCAGCTCGCTCAATGCACCAAAACGTCATTACTGACGCAGCGCGAGTGGGTGCCCGAAACCAATCCATAATCTCGGCCGATAGCGCTTTAAAGGCAACGCAGGCTGGATACGAAGTGGGAACACGTAACATCGTGGATGTCTTGAATGCACAGCAGAACGTTTTTCGAGCGCGCCGTAATTACGCCAATGCTAGGTTTGACTTCATAATCTCTATGATGCGGTTGAAGCAAGTATCCGGGCAACTTTCACCTGACGACGTGTACGCGCTTAACGGCTGGTTGCGACCATCGCTACTCATAAGTCGTTAAGACAAATTAAGCGCTAGATAATTCTAGCACCTTCGATCAACGTAACCAATTTTGGCAGGGCTCCCCTATTTTCCTTTGCCACTCGCAGAGACGCAGCTCCCATTTCACGACAACTTTCTGTATTGGTTAATAGCTCAACAACTACTGTTGAAATTTCAGAGGCAACATTACAAATTTTGAGTCCTCGGCAGGTACCCAGAAGCTCAGCGGTCTGCGAGAAATTATAGAGATACGGCCCACTCAAAATAGGTCGTCCCCACATCGCGGGTTCAATAAGACTATGACCCCCTACTGGCACAAGACTACCTCCAACAAATGATATGTCACAAGCTCCATAGTATCCCATCAGTTCTCCCATAGTATCTCCGACTACAATATCAAACTCTTCGTTAGTTGGCATACTACTGGTACGCGCAACCCGAAATCCTCGAGAGACACACATATCAATTACACCTTCAAAACGCTCTGGGTGACGCGGCGAAAGTACCAGCACAACATTAAGGATTTTTTTTCGTACACCAGAGAAGGCATCAAGTACAATCTCTTCCTCTCCAAAATGAGTGCTCGCTGCAACCCAAATTGGACGCTCCTCTTTTCCACGTAAGCGGCATCGAAGTTGTTTTGCAGTTTGCCGCAGACTATCTTCTAAGACCACATCGAACTTTATATTACCTGTCACCGAAATGCGGGATTCCGGAACTCCAAGCCGTATAAATCGGCTTGCATCGCCATCAGTCTGAGCCGCCACGCTTGAAAGTTGCTGAAATATGTGTCGTGTAAGAAACGCATATCGCTCATAACCACTTGCGGACTTTTCAGACATCCGTCCATTTGCCAAAACAACAGGTATATTTTTTTTACGGCATAACGAAATTATCACTGGCCATAGCTCTGTCTCCATAATAATCAACATATCAGGCCTGATTCGCCCTAGGAATCGTTCCACTGCTCCCGGAATATCATACGGCGTGTAGGAATGAGTTATTGTTTTTCCAATTTGATTTGGAAATGTACTTTGTATACGTTGAGACCCTGTCGGAGTCATGCAAGTTACATGTAGTCTCAATTCATGGTTATTTGCACAGAGCGCTGTTATCAATGGCGTTGCTGCAACACTCTCTCCCACAGAGACCGCATGCACCCAAAACGTGAGTTTTTCATGAGATCTTTTGGAGACAAAACCCCATCTTTCGCCCAAGCGGGTTCGATAAAGCGGAGACCTTAGAGATTTGAAAAGCAACCGGATAACAATTACGGGAGTCAAAAAATAAAACAAAAAACTATAAAAAAAAAGCGCGGCTGAGTGACCCCATTTCTCAAACATCAGTAGTTAGCTATCTCTCGCATAAGATGTGATACTAGTTGAATCGCTAAGTGATTACACCCTTAAAATTAGGAATGTCGCCTCGAGGCCAGAACTTTAAAAACCTCATAAAAGCCAAAGCAAATCCTCATGAGTTCGGTACGGATGCGAAACATGAAACATGGAAGGCGTCGATACCATGGAAATTTTAGTTGAAGTGAGTACCCTATTGCCGACTCCATACCAGTGTCAGCATCACAAGGTATCGGATTAATTGAGCGAAGTCTCAATCCATACAACCACGCTCGCTCAACCGCATGATCGAAAGGCAACCTCATCGGCAGGAGTTCTCGAACTAGTCGCTCAGCAGCCACTCGATTGTAAAGAATGCTATTTGAGTTATATAACCTAGATAACGGTATCGCAAGATGGTATCCGGCCTCCAGCGCGAGGACATTAACAGGAGTCCCCGAATGAAATGACGATAGTTTTACTATATCCCAAGAGGGGGCATTAACCATCACGGAGTGGATCAATGATTGAAAATTTTCTGGAAAATTAGCATCGTCCTCTAATATTAGTCCAAATTCTGCACCACTAGCCAAAAATTCCCTNATAGCGGTGATATGAGATAAGTAACAGCCAACTTCACCGGGGTTAAGAGCTTTTCCGTGACACTTCTCGTATGTTGCAATGTCAACCTCCTCAAGCCCTTCGAGTGAGAGATCTGCACCCACTATTCCAGATATTCTCTGAAAACTAAGGCCAACAAACCTTGTCCGACCATTCATGACATGCAAACGGTCCCCAGAGGTGTCGAGGTTTATTAGGTAGGTTTTTAACATATAAGGAACGGTAGCTTGTAGCTTTTAAGTGACTACCGGCACTAGCCATTCTGTATATTTCTGCTTCCCGCGGCCACGCACAAGTTCGACATAGGACCTCTGCAACTGCTCCGCTATAGGACCTCGCATACCACTCCCAATAATACGGCCATCATACTCACGTATTGGCATCACCTCAGCCGCAGTGCCGGTAAAAAAAGCCTCGTCACAGATGTACACCTCATCACGAGTAATTCTCTTCTCGCGAACCTCTAAACCCAAATCCTCAGCTAAAATAAAAACTGTGTTTCGGGTGATCCCATCGAGGCACGACGTCAGATCTGGAGTGTAGATTATTCCATCTCGAACCATAAAGAAATTCTCCGCGCTCCCCTCAGCAACAAAACCCTCGGTATCTAAAAGCATGGCCTCGTCACATCCAGCATCTAATGCCTCTCTCAAAGCCAGCATGGAATTAAGGTAGTTGCCGCAGGCTTTTGCCTTACACATCGAACTATTCACATGGTGCTTGCAATAAGAAGAGGTCCGTACTTTTAAACCATCAACCATGGCTTCAGGAGCTAAGTAGTTAGGCCAATGCCACGCTGCGATTCCGACGTGGACCCTGAGATTTTCAGCTCTAAGCCCCATACCCTCCGACCCATAAAATACCAGAGGCCTTATATAGGCCTCTGTTAGTTGATTCGCTCGAACGACTGAACGATGAGCCTCGTTAATCTCGTCATGGCTATATGGGATGCTCATGTGCATGATCTTGGCGGAATCAAAAAGTCTCTTTGTATGCTCGGCAAGACGAAAGATACAAGTGCCAAGGTCCCCACAATCATAGGCCCGAACCCCTTCAAAGACGCCGCTCCCATAATGAAGCGTATGCGTTAGAAGGTGAACCTTAGCTTCTCTCCAATCAATCAATTCGCCGTCCATCCAAATCTTTCCATCGCGATCTGAAAATGACATTCTCCTACCCCCTAGTTATCTCGGTTTTCTTGCTATCGTGGAGGCCCGAAAGGTATGTAAGCCTCAAAAAACAGACTAAAATTCATATCCAATCATCAGAAACCACTGACGCCCACGATCATAGGCCTCTGCATCACTGCCGAAATTCGGCTGATAATCCCCAAAAATTTTGTACTGTTCGTCCGCCAGATTCTCNATACCACCTGTCACAGATAGGCCGCTCGACAAACTTTCCCATCGAGCGCTTATATTGACCACACTATAATCTGGTTGATAGAGCGGAGCATCCGACCAAGAGGGTGGCAGAGGGAGCCCGCTAGCGTTCGTATAGAGTCCGGTTCGCCATGCCCAATCTACTCTCGGTGTAACAGTTCCGTCCGCTAAATCATAACTCTTTGTTACCGAAACATGTGCATTCCATTCTGAGATAAATCCAAAAGGGGAGTCAATTGTCAACCCAGCTGCTACGGCACCATCACTCAAACTGTCGTAGCCCGCATCAGTAAACCCTGCAGAAAAATTCACAAAAACTGCGTCGGCACTAACATAAGACACCTCCAACTCAAGACCTTCGATGCTTCCCTTACCTGCATTTGTAACGTAGGGTCCTACCCTGCTCGGCTCCGCTATCAGTAGCTGCAAATCGCTGTAGTCAGCCATAAATACAGACGCGTTTACTCGCAGGTCACTGTCGAAGAATTCCGCCTTCGCACCGACTTCATATGACTTAACATACTCTGGGTCAAACGTAGGTAAACTCGGTTCCGGCGGGAAAATACGCTGGTTAAAGCCCCCGACCTTAAAACCCTCACTGTAAGTAAAGTAGACTAAGTTTCCGTCATCCGTGGTATACGCCAAATTTAACATCGGAGTAGTCTCCGACATCTCATTAGTCACCGTTTCAAAGGGCACTACACGATCTCCAATCGCACAGGTCTTGTTTTCTCCCGTAGAAGAAATACAGGGAAATGGAGTTGAGAGTAAAGGTATTTCCTCAAAATACTGGTCCGGCGTGTAGTCACGATCCTCTTTCGTATAACGAATACCCGCCGTTGCAGAGAATGCATCCGTAATATTTGCCGTCACCTGAGCAAAGACAGCGTTACTTGAGTAGTCAAAATATCCTCCGCTCTGAATAGATGCAGGAGTAAAATCAACGGGGTTGATGTTCTCACCATCCTCATCGAAAGTGTATACCCCCACAATCCAGTCAAGGCGATCCTCCAAATACGTTCCAGAAAGCTGTAGCTCGATTGAAGTCTGGTCTTGTATGAAGGTGTCGTAATAGTGAGTCACCGGATTAATCTGAAACGGCGGCCCGCCCGGAACCCATGGCTCGCCATCCGCCTGATGATATCCGTCACGGTCAGATGCAAAAGATCCATCGAGGGACCGGTTACCCGCGACCAATTTTGCAGTCATCGAATCGAGATCCCATGAAAGAACGAGTGTTAGAGCCTCATTTTTCATATCGGAAAAATTTGGTCCAGTACCAAGATTGGTATTATCTCCCGTTACGGCATTGGCGGTTGTATAGCAAGTGACCGGAGCATTCTCTCCATCACACACTAAATGGTTTTCATCGGGTCCCAAAGCTCCAAAGCCGGCAAAAATATTATTTGTGTAAGGGAAGTTACCTCCAGGAGTAGCATTTTCATTAGCAGGAAACCCGTCTACCCTTGTAATCACCATCGGCGGTCCATTAGTGAAATCATTATACTGCTCCAGTGAAAGGTCTGCGGTAAAAGTCTCGGAAGCCTCCCATCGAAAAGCCACTCGCGCACTGGTGTAATCCTGATTACCGAGATCCTTTCCGTCGAAGGGCCGGAAGACGTATCCATCCTGTTCCATCATAGTCGCGCTTGCGCGCATGTATAATGACTCCGAGATCGGAAGGTTCAACATCCCACGGACGTTTTGGCGGCCATCAGTACCAAGCTTAATGTCAAACTTACCAGCAACAGTGTCATCCGGCTTCCTGGTGGAAATGCTAATGGCTCCGCCGATCGTATTCCTACCAAACAAAGTGCCCTGAGGACCACGAAGCACCTCAACCTGACCGATGTCGATCATGTCAAATACAGCGCCTGCAGAACGCCCGAGGTAAACCTCATCAACATAAATTCCCACTCCTGGATCTATCGTGGGAATAAAATCTCGTTGTCCGATACCTCTGATGTAAACCGCCGCATTATTGCCGACTCCGCTAAAGGTAGGCGTATTCTGGAAAACGAGATTTGGAGTAATTTCTTGTAGACGAGTGACCCGGGTTAACCCCATATCTTCAAGACGCTCGCCTGAGAGCGCTGTGATAGAGATTGGTGTGTCTTGTAATCCTTCAGATTTCTTTCTTGCGGTAACCACTATTTCCTCTAGACTCGCTGAAACAAATCCGGAGCCTGACGAAATCAACATCGTACCCATTAAAAAAACAAGTTTCTTATGAAGATGCTTAATATACCACTGACGCAAGGCTGAAGCGCTGGCCCCCACAGATATAGCTTTGTTTGACTTAGTTAACATGTTCTCTTCCCCAAAGGTTGTAATTAAAAATTTCTGTGCGCAATACTACACCATACGGACAAACTTTTAACATCTCAGTTAGGCTTAAATAAGATTCTTACTCCACTCTCATTCGAAAAACCACAAATGCAGCAATTAACAGAGGGAAGGCAAAAAAACCAATGCTCTGAGATGAGCTGAGACCATAAGACAACAATACACCTCCGATTAATGGCGAGAGGATAGCACCAACCCTTCCTACCCCAATGGCCCAGCCAATTCCGGTTACCCTCTGGCTGGCGGGGTATAACGCGGGGGCGATTGTGTAGAGACCGATCATCGCACCTATCAAGAAAAAACCCATTACGGAGGCACATGCCATTAGGCTGACGAGACTGAGCTCTCCCATACCAAATACCATCATCGACACAACGCTCATGACCAAATACCCCGCAGTTAACCGATTGACATCAAATCGAGCCGCCAGCGCTCCAAGGGAGACAGCTCCCAAGATCCCGCCTACCTGAAGATATATCCCCGCTGAGATTCCTTGGGTTGTAGTGAGCCCCGCATCAACCAATAACTTTGGCGTCCAGCTGACCACATAGTAGAAAGCGTACATCAAACAAAAGAATGCACACCAAATAAAACAGGTTTTTTGGGTNTAAGGTTGCGACAATAGAGTCTTTAAATTTACGTCGGCTTGTCGCTCCTCATTGGGAATAGTTATGCCAATCACAGGCAGATCCATCTTACCCGAGAGCTCATTTATGCGATCGACGGAGTGTTTGTCTCCTCGCGATAATAAGAAATCCATTGACTCAGGGAGGACCCAGTATGCAACCGGAATCATAGCTAAAGACGACAGACCACCAAACATAAATAACGATCGCCAACCAAATTCCGACANNAGGTAAACNGANATNATGCCNCCTACGATNGCACCCATTGGATAAGCAGACTGCAATATGCTGATACATAATCCCCGCTTTCTGTCATTTGATAGCTCAGAAACCATAGTGTTGAGCGTCGCCAACATTCCACCTATACCTAGCCCCGTGATAAATCTACACCCTACTAACTCATACTTATCGGCCACCTGAGACGATACAAGCATACCTAAAGTAATGATTATCAGACAAGCCAATACCAGTAGCCTGCGACCAAATCGATCTCCGTAGGGACCCAGCCAGACAGACCCGACTGCCATACCTATCAACCCAGCACTCAATAAAAATCCAATGTCGCTGGGAGACAGATCCCACTCAGCAGATACAGACGAAGCAGCGAAGGACATCACCAGAACATCGAAACCATCCAACATATTGATCACGACACAAAGGCTGATTGATATAATTTGGAAAAAAGTCATAGGTCGGGTGTTAACCATTGACCGAAGGTCTTCAGCTGTCACATCACTCATGACAATAGGTCTCCCACAAAAATTCATGTCTCGGCAGTTGTTATACCCTTTCCGAAAGGTTAAATTAACGAGCTTTTCGGCAATTATAACCAAGTGCCACTGGTACAGGCGAGAAAATATTATGATCGAAACATACAATGCCGTGGGTCTAGTTCCTACAGTGTGGGGGATTCGCAAAAGAGAGGAAATTTTCAAAAATATAGAGCACCTAGCATCTATGGCGAACGCAGCGCTCTGGCTCTCTTCTCTGGATCTCCCGGTAAAATTAATTGCTCTCCCAGAGGGTGCGCTTCAGGGATTTAATGATGAGGTGATGGATGCGGATCACATAACCTATGCGCATGAGTGCGCCATAGATATTCCGGGACCAGAAACCGACATGATTGCCGAAAAAATTGCCCGGCGTCATGGGGTTTACGTTATGGGACAGGCCAAGGCACGGCATGAGGAGATAGCGGACCGCTTCTTTAACGTCGGTTTTATAATGGATCCTAACGGTGAAATAATTCTCAAGCATTTCAAGGTGGCTCCGCTTTATCCGGTTGAGCACTCCGTATGTCCTCATGATATCTACGACTGGTGGGTTGAGCGTTATGGAAATACTCTAGAGAGCTTTTGGCCAGTGGTCGATACAGAGATCGGTCGAATGGGTATCATGATGGCGAACGAGGGCTCTTATCCAGAAAATGCCAGAGCACTGGCCATGAACGGAGCTGAGGTTATTTATCGAGCCTCCATTCCTCACCCCGCTGCATCCAATGACTATTTTGAAATCCAGACTCGGGCTCGCGCACTCGACAATAACTTGTTTGTCATT
>NZEU01000041.1 GCA_002689135.1 Porticoccaceae bacterium | reverse complement strand
AAAGACCTTGGGCCAGGTCGCCCATATCAGCCCTTGGGCTTCATTTCTTTTAAGAGGTCTTCTAGCTCACCTATAGTTTGATTAACCAGTTGTTTGTATGGGGTCATTTCCTGCTTGGTGGTCTCTCCGTCAAGCCGCTGCCGCGCTCCACCGATTGTGAACCCTTGCTCATAGAGTAATGAACGAATTTGACGTATTAAAACAACATCCTGACGCTTGTAGTAGCGACGGTTGCCGCGACGTTTCACCGGATTCAATCCTGGGAATTCTTGCTCCCAATAACGTAAGACATGTGGTTTGACACCGCAAAGGTCACTTACCTCTCCTATCGTAAAGTAACGTTTACCCGGAATTACCGGAAGTGTCTCATTGTTACTCGGCTCCAGCATAATACTCTACCCGAGACTTGAGTTTTTGACCGGGTTTAAATGTAACCACCCGACGTGCTGCTATGGGAATTTCTTCACCAGTCTTAGGATTTCGGCCCGGTCTTCTACTCTTATCCCTCAGCTCGAAATTACCGAACCCAGACAATTTAACGTTGTCACTATTCTCGAGCGCCACTCCTATCTCACTATAAAACTTTTCAACGATCTCTTTCGCCTCTCTCTTGTTAAGTCCCAATTCATCAAAGAGCATTTCCGCCATGTCAGCTTTAGTCAAAGCACTCATCGAGTTATATCCACCTTTCTTTTATTTTTTTGCGGCTCTATTAAGTTGTTGAGTGCCAGATTTACGTGACGGGTACACAATTCGCATTCTTTCTCCAGACACTCATAGCAACATTCATAGAGTGCGCGAACTAGAATAAAACGTCAAGCGCATTCTGCTATTTTTATAATCTACTGAAACACAATNAAATTAACGGTGGTTCCCATAGATCACTAGTCCGAAACAAAAATATACCAAAGTTATTATTAGTAAAAATTTAAATAAGTAAGCATTAAATTCATAATCCGCCTCGTAGTTTAGCGGAAAATTGCTTCTCGACGGCTACAACCACAGACTCCACAGCAGCATCAATCTCAGCATCAAAAAGGGTACGCTCTGCATGCTGAAAGCTCAGAGACAAAGCGAGACTCTTTGAACTCTCAACATTGTCATCACCTTCATAGACATCAAATATTTCGAGAGATATCAATAGCTCTCCAGCAGCCTCCCTTACACACTCAAGTATTTTTGAAGCCTGGATCGTCGAACTCACCAAGAATGAAAGGTCTCGGCGCACCTCCGGATATCTACTAATTTCATGGCTCTGAGGCAACTCAAGGTGTAACAGATCTTTTAAAATTATCTGGAAAAGATAGAACTCGCAGTCCTGTCCAAGTTTTCTCTGAATTTGCGGGTGTAACTGACCCATCCAACCGCACTGTTTTCCATCAATTAAAATCTCAGCGGTACGTCCCGGATGAAGAGCATGATTCTTACTTGGAGCAAACTGGTAGTTTTTTGCTCTACCAGTGCGAGATAATAATGACTCAACCACCCCCTTTAGATCAAAAAAGTCGACATCTCGCTGACTTGACAGCCAATCAGGTTTTTCAGCAGCGCCACACGCGAGCCCCGCAAGATAACTATTTTGACGCAAAATCTCATTGTCCATGTGGAAGCAAGCGCCACTCTCAAAAAGGCGAATCCGGCTTTTTTGCCGATTCAAATTGTAAAATGCAGTATGCAATAACCCCGGCCATAAGCTGGCTCTCATTACCTCTTTATCGCTGGATATAGGATTCCTAATACTTACTTGCGATAACTTTGGCACAATAAGCTCTTGCAAATCTCTATTTACGAAGCTGTAGGTCAGCACCTCCTGAAAACCATTTGCCACCAGCTGTTCTCTAAAGGGATGAATTGATCCTTTCGTTTCAGAGTATGGTTGTATACTCAATGCAGTCAAAGGTGTCCTTGTCGGTATGTTGTCATAACCATAAATACGGCCGACTTCCTCAATTAAATCCTCTTGTATAGAGAGATCAAATCGCCATGATGGAACACGCCAGAGAGACCCATCATCATCTTGCTTTAAGTTCTCGAGTCCAAGACGTAATAGAATTTTATTAATAAAACTCGAGGACAGTTCAACACCTAATTGCTGCGACAATCTTGCATATGTGAGATAAATAACTTGAGGCTCGGGCAATGCAATAATTGATTCTTTGCAGACCATTGGTCCAACGAAACCACCACATATATTAATTAGAAGGCTTGTTGCTCGCTCTGAAGCTGCCTCTTGAAGAGAACTATCGACGCCCCGTTCAAATCGATGGGAAGAATCTGTTTGTTTATTAAAAGTCCTTGCTTTTCCAGCAATAGCAAGTGGAGTGAACCAAGCGCTTTCAAGAAGGATGTCGTGCGTNTCAGAGCCCACGGCTGAATCTTTCCCACCCATAATTCCCGCTAAAGCCAAAGGCTTTACTGAATCTGCAATTAACAATGTATCTTTGCCTACCCGTAAATTTGAATCATCCAAAAGCTTTAGTTCTTCATTGCATCCCATTCGCACAACTATACTTTCTTCAATTTTGCTCAAATCGAAAGCGTGCATAGGTTGTCCAAGTTCCAACATTACATAATTAGTAATATCAACGACCGCTCCCCGCGATCGTATTCCACTACTGTTAAGTTTTTCTAACATCCAGCGCGGTGTCGGGGCTGAAACATTGATACCTCGGAAGATTCTACCAACATAACGTCCACATGCTTCAGATGCATCAATCGTTATATCAATTATATCCTCAATTGTTGGTTTTACCGGAATACACTCAATTTGACGCGGATATAATTCATTGAGAACACCGACTTCACGGGCCATACCCACAATACTGAGGCAATCCCCACGATTGGGAGTCAAGTCCATTTCGAAAATATTGTCTTGGAAATTAAGATATTGCCTAATGGAAGTGCCAATGGGAGCATCTGGATCTAATTCCCAGAGACGATCATTATCCTCTCCAAGCTGTAAGTCTAATTGTCCGCACAGCATTCCTTGTGACATTATGCCTCTGATATCTTCTTCTTTTATTTTAATACCGCCTGGTAGTGTAGCTCCAATTCGCGCTAAAGGTACCTTTATCCCGACTCTAGCATTGGGTGCTCCACAGACGACCTCTAAAGGCAATCCACCACCATAATCCACATGACAAACAAGAAGCCCATCGACATCAGGATGTACCTCAACTTTAACAATGGCAGAAACAACAACTTCGGCACCTAAGCCACTGACAGGGGCCACTCCATCGACCTCTAGGCCTGCCATCGTTAGCTGATTGGATAATTCTTGGGTGCTTACACACGGGTTAACCATGTCTCTTAACCAAGATTCACTAAGTTTCAAAGACCACCTCAGCTCAAAATTGTTTCAAAAAACGTAGCTCATTTTCAAAAAACAGCCTCAAGTCGTTCACACCGTAACGAAGCATGGCCAATCTTTCAACGCCCATCCCAAACGCAAATCCAGTGTATCGGTCTGTGTTCACGTCACAGTGCTTAAATACGTTTGGATGAACCATCCCACAACCCATCACCTCCAACCAACCTGTGTAACCGCAAACGCGACAACCGTCACCCAAGCAATTCGAGCACTGAATATCAACCTCAGCGGATGGTTCTGTAAATGGGAAATAAGAAGGTCGGAATCGAACTTTTAATTCGACTTCAAAGAAAGACTGTAAAAACTGGTTTACAACTCCTTTCAGGTCCGCAAAGCTCAACGACTGATCGACAACCAATCCCTCAACTTGATGAAACATTGGAGTATGTGTAAGGTCTGAGTCGCATCTAAAAACCTTGCCAGGACAGATTATTCTAATTGGAGGATTTTGACTGCGCATGGTGCGCACTTGCACTGGAGAAGTGTGTGTGCGTAACACCTTATTTTGGTCGACATAAAAAGTGTCATGCATTGCTCTAGCCGGATGATGAAGAGGAATATTTAACGCTTCGAAATTATGATAGTCGTCCTCTATTTCTGGACCGGTTGCTACCGAGTAACCCACTGCACAAAAGAATTGCTGAATACGCTCCAAGGTTCTGGTAACTGGGTGCATGCCGCCGACGTCAACAGACCTTCCCGGTAAAGAAACATCCACCGCCTCAGATTGCAACTGTATCTCAATGGATCGATTCTCAAGTAATTCTTTTTGAGTGTTAATTAAGAGCAGAAGCCTCTTTTTGACTGCATTAATGGACGCACCCAGTTCCCGACGTTGTGATGGACCATAAGTCGATAATGCCTTTAAAAGGACAGTGACAGATCCGCGTTTCCCAAGATATTCAACCCGCTTTTTTTCCAAACTGTCCAGGTCAGTACATTCCTTGATAGCTTGCGTACCTTTTAACTCGAGTTTTGCTAGATCGCTCATACCTACTTTTCCAAGTCCTGAAAGCTACCCCGAGAAATCTATCTGAAGCATCACCGCTAATTTAAATCTTCTTTAATTAATCTTGACCTATAAAATCGTCCCAAAGCATCAAAAACTACAACAGCGCACTTTTTGCTCGGTCCACGATAGCACTAAAAGCGAGTTTGTCATGAACGGCCAGGTCAGCCAAAACACGACGGTCCAGGAGAATTCCTGCCTTACCAAGGCCGTCAATTAATCTACTATAAGCTAAACCTTCACTGCGGGACTGAGCATTAATTCTTGCTATCCAAAGCTTTCTAAATAGGCGTTTTTTGACCCTCCTGTCTCGATATGCATACTGGCCTGCTTTAGTGACTGCCTGCACGGCTACGCGAAACACCCTGCTCCTCGCACCGTAATAACCCTTAGCCTGCTTTAAAATTTTTTTATGTCTACGATTGGCTTCGACGCCACGTTTTACGCGGGGCATAATCTTCTCCTAACAAACAACTAATAATCTTACGAGGAACGTAGCATGCGATCCACACGTGGGGAATCCGATGCACCCAATATTCTTGTACCTCTCAAATGACGTTTACGCTTTGTTGTCATTTTGGTGAGGATATGAGACTTGTGCTGGCGCTTGTGCTTATATCCAGCGGCGTTTTTTTTGAACCTCTTAGCAGCCCCACTATGTGGTTTCACTTTGGGCATTGTCTTTTCTCCATTCTCAGAGTGTCTTCATAGAACAATTAAGTAAGAACATCTAATGATTCCTGCAGATATCAAGCTGTCTATCCTTTTTTTCCGCGCGGAGCCAACACCATGGTCATCTGCCGTCCTTCCATTTTGGGGTACTGTTCCACCTGAGCTAAGTTGGACAGGTCCTCTTCAATTCTCTTTACCATCGCCATTCCAAGTTCCTGGTGTGCCATCTCTCGTCCGCGAAATCGTAGAGTCACTTTTGCTTTATCACCATTCTCCAAAAACCTAGTTACGTTCCGAAGTTTAATCTGGTAATCGCCTTCATCGGTCCCCGGACGAAATTTCATTTCTTTAACTTGAGTCTGTTTTTGTTTTTTTCGTTGCAAAGAAATTTTTTTCTTTATGTCAAAAACGTGCTTCCCATAATCCATTATCTTACAAACTGGAGGGTCAGCATCTGGGGATATTTCAACTAGATCAAGCGTTTTCTCTCGGGACACCTCCAACGCGTGTTTAATCGATACTATGCCGACTTGACTCCCATCTGAATCCACTAATCTAACTTCTTCAGCAGATATTTCTTCATTAAGGCGAAGTCGTTTACTGTCTTTTTTAATAAATATTACTCCATCTATCCAATATTAATTCCCCGAGAATTGACCTCCGCAGACAACATCTCAGATATTCCTTGCAAAGTCATTATGCCATGATCCAAACCAGCTTGGGAACGCACGGAGACCATCATAGAATCTTTTTCTTTGTCGCCTACAACCACCAGATAAGGCACTCTTCGCATCGAGTGATGGCGGATTTTATAGCCGATCTTCTCGTTTCTCAAGTCCGAAATGACTCTATATCCCCTATTCCGCAATGATTTTGTAATTTCACTAGCATATGAGCGTTGAGAATCAGTGATATTCATGACAACAACCTGCTCCGGCGCCAACCAAAGTGGAAACACACCTTCATAATGCTCTGTTAAAATACCTATGAACCTTTCAAATGAGCCGAGTATGGCGCGGTGTAACATAACGGGTGCCTGCCTGGATCCATCCTCAGCGACATATTGAGCATCCAAACGTTGGGGCATTGAGAAATCTACTTGGATTGTGCCTAACTGCCAAATCCTTCCTATAGCATCCGTGAGAGAGAATTCAATTTTTGGACCATAAAAAGCTCCCTCACCAGCTAGTGTTTGCCACTGTAAATCTTTGGCATTCAATGCATCAGCTAGCGCTTTTTCAGCGCGGTCCCAAGTTTCATCTGACCCAACTCGTTTATTGGGTCGCGTTGAAAGCCTGTAAAGAATATTGTTAAACCCAAAATCTGTATAAACGTCATGCAAAAAATCAATGAATTTAGCGACTTCAAATTGAATTTGCCCCTCAGTGCAGAAGATATGTGCATCGTCTTGCGTGAACGATCGTACGCGCATTATTCCATGGAGAGACCCCGAAGGTTCATTGCGATGGCATGATCCGAATTCAGCCAACCTTAATGGTAAATCTCGATAACTTTTTAAGCCCTGATTAAATATTTGGACATGGCAGGGACAATTCATCGGCTTCACTACAAAGTTCTTATCATCCGTTTCCAGTACATACATCTCCTCTCCGAATTTATCCGCATGCCCAGATTTTTTCCAGAGAGACAAATCAACTAATTGCGGCGTTTTGATCTCTTGATATCCTTCCTCTAACTGCTTCGAACGCATGTACTGCTCTATAACTTGATATATCGTCCAACCCCGCGGGTGCCAAAAAACAGAGCCAGGCGCCTCATCTTGTATGTGAAATAATTCTAGTTTTTTTCCTATTTTTCGGTGATCCCTCTTTTCAGCTTCTTCTAAGTTATTAAGATGCTTCTTAAGTTCTTTTTTTGTAAGCCAGGCCGTCCCATATATTCTTTGTAACATCTCATTCTCGTGGTCTCCACGCCAATAGGCTCCGGCCACTTTTAACAATTTAAAGACGGTTAATCGCCCAGTAGAAGGAACATGAGGGCCTCGGCATAAATCTACAAACGAACCCTGTGTATATAAACTAATTGGTTCATTTTCAGGAATACTTTTAATGATCTGAGCCTTGTACTCTTCACCAATTTCAAGAAAAAAAACCTCTGCCTCATTTCTACACCACTCTTCCCGAGAAATCTTATAATCTTGCTCCACGAGCTCTTTCATGCGCTCCTCTATCGCATTTAAATCACCTGGCAAAAAGGCACGCTTATATGCAAAATCATAATAAAAACCATTATCAATTACTGGACCGATGGTAACCTGTGCTCCCGGAAACAATTGTTTTACCGCCATAGCCATGAGATGAGCTGTGGAATGACGGATAATCGCCAACCCTGCCTCGGAGCGTTCCGTTATAATTTCAAGCGTCGAATCTTTAAGAATCCGAAATTCTGAATCGACCTGCACGCCATCGACAAGACCTGCTATCGTCGCCTTCCCAAGCCCTGGTCCAATATCATGAGCAATCTCTAGAACCGTAACGCCATCGGTATAATTCCTGGTAGATGAATCAGGGAGTGTGACGATCGGCATCTTTTTTCCTCCGGCGGGTTCCGCGTACAAGAAAGCTGCGTAATTTTTATCTTTTTCGCAGAAACTTTTTGTAGTGTACTATCAAAGGGTTCAGATTCAAGAGATCAATACTGATTAAACGACTTTAATATTTTAAATGTAACATTCACAGTTTGGTAATTTGACTTCTATGGAAATTTATGTTGATGCCGATGCTTGCCCTACACCGGTAAAAGATATCCTCTATCGGGTTGCAAAGCGAACCCAGTTACCCGTAACCTTTGTCGCTAACACGCGGTTGACCATCCCTCGTGATAACAAGATCAGAATGGTACAGGTAGCGAAAGGCTTTGACGTGGCCGACAACTACATATTAAATCACCTTTCCAAAGGCGACCTCGTAATTACAGCCGATATACCTTTAGCTGCAGAGATAATTGACGCCGGCGGCCACGCGCTTAACCCCAGGGGTGAGTTATATACCGCGCAAAATATCAGATCAAGATTAAATATTCGGGATTTCATGGAAACGATNCGAGGATCCGGCATTCAGATAGGAGGGCCACCACCCATATCGAAACGCGACCGCATGACATTTGCGAATGCTTTAGACAGATTTATAACGAAAAATAATTTTTGATTCACGAATAGTTTAATAGCTGTGCAATCTGAAGTTTTGTAAATGGCCAATCTCTCTCAATACCTCCATTTATAAGAACGACTGGGATTCGCAACCCATACTTTTTTTTCAAACTGATATCAGAAGAGATATCTCTTTTAGTCATTTTTATGTTCTTCCTTTTGAGAAGGGGCCTCAATATATCTTCAGCAAGATCACAAAGATGACAATTGGGACCAGTAACCAAGACAACTTCACGCATCGATCTCACACCAGAATAAGTGCCCACGCCTGTAAATATTATTAACTATCAATCGGTGGGTCCTCTGTAAGACTACCGACGGAGCTCTTGTTGTCATCTCGCTTTTCCAGCAACGGAAGCCAGTGATTCGAACCGAATAATAAAATGAGAATAATATCAGCTATACCTGCTGGACGAATCGATTCAGGCGACCTTTGGACGACAAAAAACTCGGACAGATGCAATGTGGACAAAAGAAGTCCACCACAAGTGATAGTGAGACTCCAATACCCTGTGAGGGGTATGAAGAAATTTAAAAAAAAGATTAACCAGAAGATCAAAAATATCGAACGAACAAAGTAGCTGAGAAGGGTCATTGAAATAGCTTACACTGAGTCAGATATTATCTTACATTAAATTTGTGAAGTCTTTGATAACGTAATCACCATCAGCTTCAGCTACGATTCTTCCAATACTATCTCTCAAGACGATGTGTATTGAAAAATCAAAGCGACCTGCCGATAGAAGAGACTCTCTCATTGATTTAGCATCCTCCTCAGAAAAAATTGTTTCTGCGGTAATATCTGAAGTAGCCGGCCTCACGAACTTAATAGTAACACCCGCAACCACTGGTTGATATTTTGAATCAAACAAATTATGAAACGCCACCAACCCTCCCAGATATTCGGCGGCCATCCAAATAGGTCCAGCATGCATAATATTCACGTGATTTTTTGTGTTCGCTGAGAGTGGAATTTTAGATCGGTAAATACCATTTTCAATACTATCAATTTTCATATCGAGAAAGCTATATATTGGGCAGACCGCCCTTGCCGCTGCCTCATAATGTTCTTTAAGACTCATAAATTACGCCCTCTTCAATAATCAAAGTTTTCCAAGCTCTCACAAAAATGATTTCAAGTATAGCTGACTTCCAAAGGATGTGTTTAATGGCCATCAGTTAAACGCAAACTAAAAAGCTTTGACACCTTCTTGCCTATAATTATAACGTATGAGGGATACTTTTTTAGTTATAATATGTACTTTTTAAAGAGAACCAGAGATGTCGAAGGCCGTGCCCCCAAATCCTGAAGCCCTACTCCATATGCTTACTCGAAGATCGGTGCCCAGACTCCAAGATCCGGCCCCATGCGAAGATGTGTTAAATAAAATATTGTCAGCAGCGTTACGGTCCCCAGACCACATGCATCTCAGGCCATGGCGTTTTTTAAAAATCAGCGGTAATAATCGATTCCATCTTGGCAACTTATTTGTCAAACATGAAAAATGTAGAAATCGTGATGCTAAGCAGGAACTACTAGAACATACGAAAAAGAAAGCTCTAAGAGCCCCTCTTATCATAGTAGGAATATCAAGTTATAAAGAACATCCCAAAGTACCAAAAATTGAGCAAAGCGTGTCTACGGGAGGTGTAATCAACAATATAGGGCTTGCGGCTTACTTTAGTGGATTTGCGACTATTTGGCGAACAGGAACTTATGCTTACTCAGATGTTGTCAAGAATGGTCTTGGGGTAGCTGAAAAAGAGGACATTATTGGCTTCCTGTATATTGGAACACCCTCTACCCAGGACATTAGACCTCTGGAAGTGCCTTTAGGGAATTATATAGCTCCCTGGCCAAACTAAACCTGAGCTACTATTTCCTCGAATCACCGAAGCTATACTGTTTAATAGCATGGACATGGCTGGTGTTATTATCGGTTTTTTATTGCGCAAACGCGGTGCATCTTTGGCTTGCGCTGGAAATCATAATCAATTGTTTCATTTGTAATGTCGCGAACAAAAAATTGACGTGTGATCTCCTCACTCATCTTAAATTTTTTGAAATTCGTTGAAAAATATAATGTACCTCTCGGCATCAGTAATTGCATACACCTAATAATTAAATCTTCATGATTTCTCGCTATATCAAAAACCTTGGCCATTTTTTTAGAATTTGAAAAAGTTGGCGGATCTAAAAGAATAATGTCAAAAGACTTATTTATGCTTCGATCTGAATTCAACCATTGCACGCAATCCACCCTTAACAATCGGTGGGCAAATGTTGAAATATTGTTTAACCTCATATTCCGATTTGCCCAGGAAATATAGGTATTGGACATATCACAACTTAAGGAGCTCTCCGCACCCCCCAGAGCGGCCTGAACCGAAGCGGTTGCTGTGTAACAAAACAAGTTAAGAAAGCTTTTTCCCTTAATTTCGGAGGCAATCCTCGCTCGTAGCTTTCTGTGATCTAAAAACAAACCAGTATCAATATAGCTAGTGAGATTAACCTCAAATTTTGCTGAACCTTCCTCAACCACGAGTATAATCGGGGCTTGGTCATCCGATTTTTGATATTGCCTTAAACCGCGTTGACGAACTCTCTGTTTATACAAAACTCTGTATTTCCAATCGATCGCACAATTTTTTACTACCTTTAGGGCGTTCTCAAATCTTAATGCACCTTTAGCCTCTTCCAAATGCGACGGCAATTGGTACTCTTGAATTAGTAACATGTCCTTGTAGACATCTATGGCAATTGCATACTCAGGTAAGTCACAATCGTATAAGCGGTAACAATTAGTCGAGTTAGCCTTCAACCATGAATTTAATTTTCGTCTATTTTTCTTGAGACGATTGAAGAGCATTTGCGCATCTGAACCTAGTTCTCTTGGTAGAGGTGGCGTTGCCAAACGCGTGCGAATCTGCTCAGATTTAGACCTTATGTCTTCAAAAACCAATAATTTACAAGGGATAGACGCATTATATAATTTATATTGACGGGAGGGACTAAGGTCAATTTCTCGAGCTAACTCAAGATTTCCTGTAAAAACTGATGCTCTCCACCCTCGGAAATTTTGTTTTAACACCGAGCTTATTTTTCGATAAACAGGCCTAAGAGTGTTCAGATCGTCAAGTCGTTTACCATAGGGCGGATTAGTTATAAGTAATCCTTTTTCTTTTGACACAGCGTCAATCTGATCTATCGGCCTCGCTGCAATCTGTATATTTTTATCAAGGTCACAGGCCTCTAAGTTTAAGCGTGTGGCCTCAATCGCCTTGGGATCAATATCAAAACCTCGAATATCCGAACGAAGATTTTTTAATCCAATGACACGGCGAGCTTTCGCTTCGCTCACTAATGACTCCCATACAGGTGCCTCGTGAAATGCCCAGTATTCGAAACCGAACTTTCCGCGTAGGAGTCCTGGAGCGATATCGCCCGCAATCATCGCCGCTTCAATCAAAAAAGTGCCACCTCCACACATCGGATCGATCAAACCACCGCCCCGCATAGAAATTTCAGGCCACCCCGATCTAAGTAATAAAGCCGCTGCAAGATTTTCTTTTAAAGGAGCTGGTCCTGAGGCAAGGCGATAACCCCTCCGGTGTAGACTTTCACCTGCCAAATCAATACTGAGTTGAACTCGATTTTTATTAAGACGTACATTTAGTCTAAGCTTTGGTGTCTTAGTATCTACACTGGGTCTTCGGCCTAACATTATTTTAAAACGATCTACCACCGCGTCTTTAATCCGTCGCGCACCAAAAAGAGAGTTATCCAAAAATTTGTTCGTCCCCCTGAAATCTACAGAGAATGACTCGTTAGGTGAGAAATGTTGTTCCCATGCGATGTTAAAAGTATTTTGATAAAGTTCATCGACCGAGGTGATTGAAAAAAATTTCACCACATACAAAATACGATTAGCTAGTCGGGACCAAAGACAACACCTATATGCAACTTCCAGCGTACCTGTGAAGGCTACCGCAGAGATCGTTTCTTTTAAATTTATTGCTCCTAGTTCTCGTAGCTCATCAAGCAACAAAGCCTCCAAACCTATAGAACAACTTGCTATGCATAGAATTTCCGGTTTTTCCTGATTCATATATGGTATTTAAATTACTAAGGAGAATATGTAGATAATTTATTATTGAAAGAAGATATCCGTCAAAAGGACAGAATATAGCTATGTTTTTTAAACATATTGCAGGATGATAACTCAGAAAGCATAATAAAAGAAATCTTGAGTGATAAGGGGGCACTTTTCTCCGTAAAAATGAAAATCTGTGCTTTGGAAACTAGTTTTTTCAAAACAATAACTCCAGAGGAATTTCCTATGAAAAAACAGAAACGTGATTTAGCTCAGCGCTCCTTCCTAAAAGGATACCAAGCCTCGATCCAAGGGAAATCGTTATATACCTGCCCGCACAACGTCGACTCTGCAATGGCTTATCACTGGAACCGAGGGTGGCGTGAAGGAAAAGCAGATTTCTGGAATGGTTTTAACCAGCAAGCCTTCCAGCAAAAGGTTATTAATTTATAACCTGTAAAAGTTAACAAAAGCATTATCACATGAATACTAAAAGAGCCAAATTTTATTTAAAGCTATTAAAAGGTGCCACAGCACCTTTTAATAACACTCTAGTCGAAACGTTACCAGTTTTTTAAGAAGACGTTCTTCTCTTTAACGAAATTAATAGTTTATGAAGTTGAGCAATCGCAACGGTGACCTCAGAAAAATTGTCTCCACCAGAATCCCACCGAGTTGTCATTAGCTTTTTCCATCTAGAAATTAACGTCACTTCACTATCCTTCCAAATTTTTGGTAGTTCACACAACTGATCTTTGCTATTCGCAATTAATATCTCCATTAAATCATGTTTGTGCTGAGCTAATTGATCAACATAAGAGTCTTGGGCCATGGATTGCCAATGGCCATGAGGCTGGAGAGCCAGAATATGTGACATTAATTTATCCAAATACAGCTCTTCATTGATAAACGTGTAGTCCTTGGCAATGTTTTCAACAGATTTAACGGAATTTAGAGAGATTTTAATGATACCTAAGCTGAAAAACATATTTTCCGTTAGCGCTTCCAACGCAGACAGCCGGTTGCTCTTAGCAAGCTGGCTAAATCGGGAGCCCTCTTTTGAATTCCATTTTTCAGGACGCAAGGCGATCCAATGCTCTAAAAGTTGGTGCATCGGATTCGCAAATTTTTCGATGATACTGCCACAGTCTGATAGATCTTGATAATTAATCAAAAACCACCGGGTACCTCGACGAACAAGTTTTATCAAAACAGAAAATAAATCTAATTGCTGTGATGAAGCCAAGTTCTCATAATCATCTTCGATTGATTTCCAAAGTTCATCGATACCGAAAACATGTACAACAACAGTAAAAGCTCTGACGATCTGAGCTGCATTTCCTCCAGTGGTCTCGGCCACATGATAGAAAAAAGTCAGGCCAAAGCGGTTTATCATGTCATTCGCTAATTGTGTCGCTGCTATCTCCAAAGCGAGCTTATGTTTAATTACCATGCCCCCGGCAACGGCTATAATTTCTCTGGGAAAAGCCTGCTCAATAGAATCAGATAACCATGCATCACTCAACAAGTCTACCTTTAACAGGGCTTCTTTCACCATAACCTTAGAGTAACAGAGTAAGACCGCAAGCTCTGGGCGAGTCCACAACATTTGCTGACGGGCTGCTCTTTCAGACAAGACCTCCTCGCTTGGCAAAAACTCAAGCTGTCGATTCAATTCACCTTTTTCCTCTAACCAATGCATAAAACGCTGATACTCAACAGAGCCGGGGCCGACGCCTCTAAGCGCGATACTAATTGACTGAGTCTGACGACTATTATTTTTCAACACTTTATCGGCAACCGACGACGTCATGGAATTAAGCAAGGTATTTCGATCAGGCATTTGCATACTTCCATCGCGAACAAATGTGTCTAGCATAATTTTGATATTCACCTCATGGTCAGAACAATCTACACCGGCCGAGTTATCTATGAAATCTGTATTACATAGGCCACCATGCAAACTGAATTCAATGCGCCCAAGCTGAGTCATACCGAGATTGCCACCCTCTCCAATAACACGGCAACGCAATTGGCTTCCGTTAACCCGCAAAGCATCATTTACCTTATCTCCCACCTCGGTATTAGTTTCGGTTTCAGATTTTACATACGTTCCGACGCCCCCATTCCAAAGTAAATCAACGTCTGCAACTAGCAACTTCTTGATCAATTCGTTTGGCGTAAGAGTGTCAACCTCAATAGAGAAACGTTCCATAATCTCTGGCGTTAGTTCGAGTAATTTCGTATTCCTAGAGTAAATTCGTCCGCCCTGTGAGAGAACTGAGTCATCAAAATCTGTCCATTGACTACCTGCTAGTGAGAACAACCTTCGTCTTTCTTCAAACGACACAGCGGCATCTGCCTTTGGATCAACAAATATATGTTTGTGATTAAAGGCCGCGAGCAACCGAATACGTGGCGACAAGAGCATCCCGTTACCAAACACGTCACCTGACATATCACCTATCCCAATAACATCAAACTCGATGGTCTGAATGTCTACTCCCATTTCGCGAAAATGTCTCTCTACGGCAACCCATGCCCCCCTCGCAGTGATACCCATTTCCTTGTGATCATAACCATTAGAACCACCCGACGCGAAAGCATCACCCAACCAGTATCCATTCTTATGAGCCAACTCATTTGCAATGTCTGAAAAATCTGCCGTGCCTTTGTCGGCAGCAACAACAAGATAAGGATCAGACCCATCCCTTTTCAAAACACCCCGTGGTGAAAATATTTCGTCGCCTTTGCGATTATCCGTAAGATCCAATAATGCTTGAATGTATAGCTTATAGAATGCTATTCCCTCTTCCCTCCAAGCGTCTGGGTCCAACTTGCGTGTAAAGTTTTTCACCACAAACCCACCTTTTGCACCGGAGGGCACTATCAAAGCATTTTTAACTTGCTGCGCCTTCATCAAGCCGAGAATTTCAGTGCGATAATCTTCCAAGCGATCTGACCACCTTAATCCGCCTCTGGAAACCTTTCCTCCTCGCAGGTGAACTCCTTCAAATTCGGGAGAATAAACAAAAACCTCAATTGCTGGTCGAGGTTCAGGAGCCAAGGTTACTTCCGTTGTTACAAACTTCAGAGAGATGAAGCAAGCATACTCCCCTGAAGTGGTTTGATAAAAATTAGTTCTCCGAGTGGCACGTATCAGGCAGAGAAAGGCCCGGAATACACTATCTTCATTTATGTCCTCCACACCCTCTATGTTTTTATTGATCAAATTAGTCAGAAGATCAATCTCTTCATCATTTTGCTCATGCTCTCCGGCCGGGCTCAGCATCGCGCAAAACAGGTCCTTTAACTGCGAGGATAAAGTTCCATGTCGAATAAGCGTTTCTGCAATGAATTCTTGGCTAAAAGGTATCCGAAGTTGCTTAAGGTACCGCGAGTAAGCTCTCAGCAAAGATGTACTTCGCCAATCTAATCCTGAAGTTATCACCAGACGGTTAAAACGGTCATTCTCACATTTACCTGCCCATACTGCAGAGAGAGCCAGTTTGAGCTCCTCGCCGACCTCGGACAGATCACGTTCTGAATCCATTCCAAGAGAGAGATCCTGTTTCCAAAAACTCCCCTCGTCGAGATGCTTGATTTCATGAGGACGCTCTAGGAGAACCCTCAAACCCATATTCTCAAGTATTGGAACAAGATCTGAGAGTGGTAAAGGAGTCTCACGATGAAACAACTTTAAACGAGGGCCATCTCTATCAGACAACGATCCTACGTCAACTACCATGCCATCCGACTCAATGAGATGTTCCAAAAAAACAACATCTCGCAACGCCTCGGGCGGTGAATAGATCTCTCTGTAAGTAATAGAAAATCCCTGAGAAAAATTTCTTATAACTGACGACGATCTCGGACTACTAAATTCGTTTCTGGCGACAACTTTAAATTCTTCTCGCCAGTCCGAAATTATCCGCTGAACTAACGCTTCAAACACTGCCATATCAACCTTCAAGAATTGACCTGGTGAAGTCGGTATAAGGAAATATACTCTTACTAAAGTGGATTCGGGCACAAAAAAACTCACAAAATTGCTCTCATCCGCACCTAGATAATGCTCGAATGCGCGTTGAATTTTTGCTCTGACCTCAGAGTTAAAAGACGTCCTGGGAATAAAAACAAAGCAACTTAAAAACTTTTTAAATATATCTCTGTGCGCGAAAACCAAACTCGCGTTACGCTGTTGACCATGTAATACCTCCATTAAGACCTCAAGCAAATGTTGCCTTGGCATCTGCAGTAATTCCTCTCGAGGGAAAGCATCAGCTATGGCAACCAGTCCTTTGTAATCATGGCTTCCACAAATCAATCCCGAATCTAGGAGTAACGCATTTATCCTCTTCCTTAAAAGCGGAATTCGATCAGTGCTGTATCGATGAAATTGGGACGTATGTAACCCCATAAAACGGATTTCTCCAATAACAAGCCCACTCTCATCAAATCGTTTTACAACAACATAGTTCGAGTAGTTATGTCGATGTATATGAGAACGACGCGAAGCTCTCGCGTGTATTACTGGTCCGCAAATTTGATAAAATTGGACCAAATCATCATCTAATTGATCGATAGCCAGCTCTTTTGTGGAGCTCTGTCTTCTTCGGAATAGACCATGTCGGCTATCCGGCGCTTCACAAAGGTAATCGATACCATCCCTGTTCTTTAACTCAAAAGCAATCACACCCAAGAATACAAAGGCTCCATCGCGCATCCAGTTTAAAAATGCAATATCTTCAACCAAATCTTCATGCGGTGGCGCGAGTGTTTCAAGATTCATTATTTCAGCCGCTAATCGACTCCTCATTATTTCATAATCTGAAACGACGAGATCAACATCACTCAAAATTTTGCCTAGCCTAAGTTTTAATGATTCAAGTCTGGAGTCATCGAGCGCCTCGATTTCTATGGTAATAACAGCTTCCGAGTGCCCACTTGGAGTTTTTGCTTCACTGAATCCGGTGGGAATACCCTTGTCATTTCGAATAACCCAGATAGGGCTGCTCCTCAACGAGTGGATTATTGGAATCTCAGAATTTAAACCAATTCTCAATGAATCCACTAAAAAAGGTTGATCAGCGCAGTTGATAAGAATAATCGTTTGGACAGCTTCCCATCCGTCCAGATGACGCTTTGGATTAAAAACCCGCACGCGTCCATAGTGCTTATCTTCGTTCGTTGAGGATTTTGGTTTATAGTTAGATACGACTTGAAAAAGTCCATAAAGACTCCAAAATATTGTCTCCAACGGCCTATTTAAATAATCTTTATCAAGATATTGCTGAATCGCATGACACGCGAACTCATCAAAAAGAGAGACTTCTGACATCTCTAAATGCTGTAGAGAGAGTGCGCGCAATGCCTGAAGCAAATGTTGCTTACTGTTGTTGTTTTTTTCCAGATCCATAGCTAATATTTGGCACCTCTCTGTGCTTTGGTTTCTTGCCTATAAACACAGGCAGATATCGTAACATTGAAGTGATGTCCTCAGCACTTTAAGTTATAGATATGCAAGTTCAAGATTACTATAATATCCACGTAACTATATACCGTTTACGATACTGAATATACATCGTAAAATATCTGTCAACATCCAAACGAACGGCCTAATTACTGTGGGATTCGCATGCAACATCATGAACTAATCTCATCTTTTTGCTCATTTCGTAGGAGAATCCCTGGGGAGGTTACATAACTTGAAAACGCGGATAAACCAATTAAAAGATTGGCTTTCCAATAAAATTGTTGGTCAAACGGGGCTTATCGAACGTCTGTTACTAGCGCTCTTGGCAGATGGTCATATCCTCGTTGAAGGTGCACCGGGTCTCGCCAAAACTAAGGCTATTAAAACTCTTTCAGAAGGCTTGGATGCTGACTTCCATAGGGTTCAGTTTACCCCCGACCTGCTTCCAGCCGATCTGACAGGTAGCGAAATATATAGGCCGCAAGAGGGCGTCTTTGAGTTTCAGACAGGCCCCTTATTTCACAACCTAATACTTGCAGATGAGATAAATAGAGCACCTGCAAAAGTCCAGTCAGCCCTTCTTGAAGCCATGGCTGAACGGCAGATTACTGTTGGTAAAAAAACATATAAGTTGCCCAATCTCTTCTTAGTAATGGCTACGCAAAATCCAATCGAACAAGAGGGTACTTATCCTCTTCCGGAGGCGCAAATGGATCGCTTCCTGATGCACCTCTCTTTGGATTATCCGGCCGCCGATGCGGAGCGCAGGATTCTAGAGATTGCGCGCCAAGAGGTACTCAATCAGGCAAGTGCTCCATTCCCGAAGATCGATCAAGAATCGTTAATAAGAGCCAGAGGTGAGGTCATGCAAGTACACATGGCGGAGCCAGTTCAAAATTACCTAATACAAATTATCTTAGCCACTCGAGCGGCAACCAAGTACTCAAGTGAGCTCGGAGATTGGATCGATTATGGTGCTAGCCCCAGAGCCACCATTGCCCTAGACCGCTGTAGCAGAGCAATTGCCTGGTTAGATGACCGAGATTTTGTTACCCCTGACGATATTCGCAGTGTCGCTCAAGATGTCTTGCGTCATCGCCTGATCTTGAGTTTCGAAGCCGAGGCTGGAGGTATTTCAGTAAATCGGGTTATGGAAGAACTGATTAGCATTGTACCCTCAGCTTAAATCTCTTTAAATAATATGCTTACAGATTATGGTACATACTGAAGAAGTCGAAAATCCCGCGATAGCCAGTATCGCGTCGATGATAAGGCTTCGGCACGCGGCACGCGAACTAGTTGGGTTCCCAAATTCTCCAGCAAGGCAAGTTGTGTCCGGTTCTCATAAATCCAGAATGCGTGGCCGTGGGATGGACTTTGAGGAGGTGCGTGTATATCAAGCAGGCGACGACATAAGGACTATAGACTGGAGGGTCACCGCACGGAGTCAGAATACATACACTAAAATTTATACTGAGGAGCGTGAGAAACCTCTGCTTGTTGTCACCGATCTGCGATCAACCATGTTTTTTGGCAGTCAGCGACTGAAGTCTGTTGCGGCAAGTGAAGTTTCAGCCGCCCTTGCTTGGGCAGCATTATCATCGAATGATCGGCTTGGTGGAATTATTTTCGGTCAGGAAAAAACTGCTAATATTAAACCGAGGCGCAGTCACCATTCTGTACTAAAGTATATCCAATCACTAAATACTTTCAGCGCTGAGTTACTTCAACCTCGCGAAGATCGCTATACAATGGCAGATATCCTTGAGGAGACCCAGAGGTTCGTGATGCCAGGTTCAACATTATTTATTGTTAGCGATTTTCTGGATTTCAATGAACACAGTCATCATCTACTCTTCAAACTTGTCAGACATTCGAAAGTATATTTTTGCCATGTGTTCGACCCGTTAGAGAGAGAGCTACCGCCCGCAGGGTTATATGGTGTAACTGACGGGAATCACAGAGCTTTGCTCAACACCAATGGCAAAACTCTTCGAGCCTCCTA